>JAYTNK010000200.1:0-3162 GCA_043748375.1 Cytophagales bacterium | reverse complement strand
AAGCCTGCGGTTGGATCCATTATCTTCATACCTGTAACAAAACGAACATAGTAGCCTGCAAAATACGACATTAAGACGCGACTCATAGGCCAATTCACTACATTCACGCCTTGAATATAGCGCGAACCAATGGCAAGGTCGTATCCATCGGTATGGCAGGCAAGACGCAAACGGATAAGGTCATCGGGATTGTGCGAAAAGTCTGCGTCCATTTCGCATACATATTCATAATGTCTTGCCAATGCCCAATGGAAAGCATGGATATAGGCAGTTCCCAAGCCCAATTTACCTTGTCGTGTTTCTAAATGCAGGCGATTAGGATAAGCCGTTTGCAATGCTCGCACGGCTTCTGCCGTTCCATCAGGCGAGCCATCATCTACGATAAGCAAGTCGAAAGGTGCGTCAAGGCGCATCACATGATGAATAATGTCATGGATATTTTCTATTTCATTGTAAGTAGGTATTACAACCAAACAATCGTTCATATAGGCGTGCGTTTAGGCAACCATGGCTAAAGTATTTAATTCCGCAATGATTTTTTGTGCCAATGCTATTACATATTGCGTTTGTTCCTCTATCGTTATGGTAGTGGAGTCAAGCTCGATAGCGTCTTCAGCTTTGCAGAGCGGACTTTCTGCCCTACTTGTGTCGATGTGATCGCGTTTTTGAAGGTTGTGGATGATGTCTGATATAGAAACAATATCCCCTTTTAGCAACATTTCGGCTTGCCTACGCTCTGCTCGAATATAGACATCAGCCTCCATAAATATTTTGAGTTCTGCTTGCGGAAAAACCTGCGTGCCAATGTCGCGCCCATCCATAACGATGCCTTTACTCCCTCCCATTTCTTGTTGCTGTGCGACCATTGCTTCACGAACCTCGTGTATTTTGCTTACTTCGCTCACTTTATCCGAAATAGCCATAGACCGAATTTCGGCTTCCACAATTTCCCCATTCAGGTAAGTTTCGCTTTTGTGGGTGTGTGGATTATAATTAAACCGAATGTCGATGCGTTTAAGCGCATCAATGGCGGCTTCTGGATTATCAAACGGGATACTGTGGCGCAAGAAGTACAGTGTAACAGCACGATACATCGCACCAGAGTCGATATAGATATAGTTTAACTTCTCAGCCACAATCTTGGCGGTTGTGCTTTTGCCGCAACCCGAGTAACCGTCTATGGCAATGATTATCTTATTCATGAAAAAGGTTTGGCTTATTTCCCGTTTGCAAAATTAAGTAAAAATTTTCATTTTTGCACTTATGTTTACAGGAATAATCGAAACACTGGGTACAATCACCCATATAACACACGAGGCAGACAATGTGCATTTTGGCGTATTAAGCAAACTTGCCTGCGAACTGCACCCCGACCAAAGCGTGGCACATAATGGCGTATGCCTTACTATTACGCATACAGAAGGCGACACCCATTGGGTTACCGCTATTCATGAAACTTTGCAAAAAACCAACCTCAGCACATGGGAGGTAGGCAAGCAGGTAAACCTTGAGCGGTGTATGAAGCTCGGTGATAGGCTCGATGGGCATATTGTACAAGGACACGCAGACCAAACTGCCACTTGTACCCAACGAATCGAACAAGGCGGAAGTTGGTTATTTACGTTTGAATATGTGCCTTTGCAAAAGGGCTATGTTACGGTAGAAAAAGGGTCTATTTGTGTGAACGGTACAAGTTTAACCGTTGTGAACGCACAATTATCTAGCTTTTCGGTAGCGATTATTCCCTATACTTTTGAGCATACAAACTTCCACACATTGCAGGTAGGCGAGGCAGTAAACCTTGAGTTTGATATTATAGGCAAATACGTAGAACGACTACTCTTGCCTCCCCCACTAAAAAATATTTGGTAAATAAAACATTTGTTATTATGTTTGCGTTATCATAACAAAAATAAATGTGCATCAATATGGAAACGAATTTAAGAACCGCCCAACAACAAGAGATAGTGCAATCTATCCATACTATAGACGTAAAACTGCAACAAGCTAAAAGCGAGCAAGAATATGCGCAACTTGAGCAACAACTTGCCACAGCACTTGAGAAAATGCTACGCCAAGTTACACAAAAAAACGATTAAATAAAATAGTAGTCGCTTGATTAAAACTCGTTTAAAACTATTTTTAACATATATATACATAAAAAAACAAACCAATCCTTTCTACAAAAAAGGGATTGGTTTTTTTGTACTTTCAAAAATATGACTACTGAAAATGCCTCGGCATACCAAGATTTAGAAAAAATGCCACTCAGCGACTTACTTGCCAATATCAACCGCGAAGACCAAACTGTCCCGCTTGCTGTGCAACGCAGTTTGCCCCAAATAGAGGCACTCACTCAAGCCATTGTAGGGCGCATGAAACAAGGAGGACGGCTTTTTTATATAGGCGCAGGCACAAGCGGACGACTCGGTATCGTTGATGCCTCAGAATGTCCCCCTACTTTTGGCGTGCCTCATGAATGGGTAGTAGGATTGATAGCGGGAGGCGATACGGCTATCAGGCGCGCTGTAGAATTTGCCGAAGATGACGCTGAACAAGCATGGAAAGACTTGCAGGCTTGCCTACCCACCGCTTTAGATGCGCTGATTGGCATTGCAGCATCAGGCAGAACTCCCTACGTGATAGGAGGAGTAACGCAGGCAAGGCGCGAAGGAATGCTCACAGGCTGTATCGTCTGCAATGCCGATTCTGACCTTGCAAAAGCGGTTGAGTTTCCTGTAGAGGTGGTGGTAGGTGCGGAATTTGTAACGGGTAGTACGCGCATGAAAGCAGGCACAGCCCAAAAATTAGTGCTTAATATGATTTCTACCGCCACCATGATACAACTCGGAAGAGTAAAAGGAAATAAGATGGTCGATATGAAACTTTCTAACCATAAGTTATGGGAACGCGGAGCGCGTATGCTTGAAGGCGAATTAAATATTGGTTACGATATTGCTTATGCGCTTCTTCAGCAATACGGAAGCGTCCGAAACGCTATGGATAATTTCAACCAGAAATAAAATAAAAGTTGTGTGTTTTTGAGGCTATTTTTTCAATCGTTGTTTGTTGGTTTTGTGCAAAACAAAGAGTTTTTGGTTGTCTGACAATTTTTGTGGGGATAAAAAGTAGGGGCAATCCCTTGTGGTTGCCCTTGCTATT
>JAYTNK010000199.1:0-11110 GCA_043748375.1 Cytophagales bacterium | reverse complement strand
TGTGAAGCGGAAAGCAATACTTACCCTTGCCGATTTATATCAGTTGGATTTGACAAAAAGGTATGCGATTGATTTTCAGACCTACCTCATCAAGTCTATTGAAATAGAGATATCGAATGGCGCAGACACCTTGCCTGCCCCAGCCGATATCGAGTTAGTCCAGATAAAATAAGCCGCTATGCCGTTGTTTGTTTGTGAGGACACAACAACGGCTAAAAGCTATTTTTTTGCACTAATTCATTGATTTGTGCATCAGCTTCTTGTATGTCTTGATAGACTACAAAGGCGCGCATGAGCGTTTGTTGTTGGGCGACTTGCGCCTTGAGGTCGCGAATTTCGCTTATCAGTTCGCTCATATCAATACTGATGACTTGAGTAGGGGCAGGGGAGGCAAGATTTTGAGGCGATAGTGTAGTGCCGATTGTTCCGCCTTGTGCCATTGAGCGAACGGGTGCGCCTTGCGCATAGAGGCTACTATACAAAAGCGAGTCTATCAACGATTTATTGTTTTTGTAGGTGTTGGTAGAAAGCACCATAGCGGGTTCGCCCCCTTCAAACTCGGCTACTTGTTGCCCTGTACGATTGTCGAAAACAGATAGTCCGCCTTGGGCGTGGCTCGAACCAGATAAAACGCCTGCATTACGAACCATTCCGCCTGTTGCATAGGTCTTGGCTGCAGTGCGCACACTGTTGTAGGTGTCCAAAGCTAAAGAAATGGGCGTACCTAATAGTCCTCCTTTGGCGAATTTTTGGTTTATTACGCTTGCGATAGATACGCCTGCGCGTGCAGTTGCCAATCCAGCCTTAATGCCTCCTGTTACGCCTAAAGATAGGGTGCTATCTACGGTAGTAAAGTAGCCTGCTACTTCGGAGGCGAGGTCAGCTAATATTTTTCCTACTGTAAAGGCTTTGATAACATCTGCATTATTTTTTCTCGACTCTTCATCTATGCCCAATAAATCTATACCTATTTGTATAAAATCTGAGGCAAATTTTGCATTTTGTTCAAATGCCTTTCGCTTTATTTCTAAAGTACGCATTTCATTATTCAACATTTTTTCGTTGTAATCTGCATCATTTTGGGCGATTGATTTTTTTATTTTTAAGGCTTCTGCTGTTTGCCCTTGCCCGCTATCCTCTAATAATTTCAATCTTTCTTGAAGAGAAGCTTTTTCAAGTTCGTACAAAGCTTGGTTTCTTTCTTTTTCGCTTTCTAAAAAACTATCAAAATTTTCTTCTATGATTTGTTTGCGCTGTTCTTCGTAAGAGGCATTACTTTCAATAAATTTGATTTCTTCTGCTTCTTGCAAAAGGGCATACTTTTCCTCAATGGCTGTGAGGTTGGCAGATAGTTCTTCTTTTTGTTGGTTGTTTATGAGGTCTAATTTTTGGGTGTTCAGGTTATTTATTTTGGCGATGTCTTCTTGGTTGGCGGTGTCAAGGGTTTTCAATTCCGCGTCTATGCGCTCCATTTGCAAGGCAAGCATTTTTTGATTGAAGGCTTTGCGAGCCTGCAATTTCTGTTCATCAGTTGCGCCTGTGGTAGTTTCGACAAGGGTTCGTTTGGCTTGGCTTTCTTGAATTTCAATTACTCGAATGGTTTGCTTCAGTTCTACCTGTTCAAGTTTCTTTTGCGCTTCTGCCTGTACGAGTTCAATTTGTTTTTGGAGGTTGGGGATTGCCTGCGGGTCTATTTTTACGCCCACAGCTTCCAAGCCTTTCAATTCTTTGATTTGCTTCTCGATATCTTCTTTTTTGCGAGAAGCATCAATGGCGATTTTTTGGCGTTCACGCTCAAGGCTATCGTCTATGAGTTCGAGGCGCAGGTCTTCTAATTTTTGTTTGGCTTTTAGATTGGCTTCGTCGTATTTTTCTTGTGCTTTTTTAAGTTCTTCTACCCGTTTATTGTAGGCATCTATTTCCTCTTTGGTGGCTTCTTGGACACGTTGTTTTTGGTCCTCTTTTGTTTTCTTATCAGCTTCTGCTTTGTCTTTGTCGGCTTGTGCCATTTTGTCTTTCATTTTTTTGATGCGTTCTTCGGTTTGGGCAATCCTATTTTTAGTATCGTTTGCAAAGTCCTGCCGTTCTTTGGCTCTGATGCCAGATGCTTCTGCGTAAGCGTCTTTTACGCCTTTCCACCAACCTGAAAAATCAAGCGACAGCAATTTTTTAAAGTTTGTAAGCATAGCCACAATAGCACTCCCTAAGCCAGTAAAAACGCCTATTATGTTGCCTGTGGATTGATACAAGGCTACAAAGCCTGCTATCAACGCACCCACACCCACAACGATTAAGCCTATCGGGTTGGCTGTAATGGCGGCATTGAATAGCCATTGGGCGGTGGTGGCAAGGCGGGCTATGGCAACGCTTCTAAAAAGCGAATTTGTCATGAACAAGTAGGCAGTCGCGGCAATATTGACGACTGTAGTGGTGGCTATAATGGCAATTCGTTTGGCTTTTTCTATGGTGATGCTTATCAAACTTTGCACATTGGAGGCTATAACAGAAGTGCTGTAGGTAAAGTAGGCAGTTGTAAGCAGTATGATATAGGCGATGTTGTCGCTTATGGTTTTGGGTAGGCTCCGCAATATATTGAAAAAAGCGGTCATCGCTTGTAACACATAGATAAAAGCAGGCGCGAGTTGTCCTCCTAATTCTAAAGCGAATTTGTTTGCCTCCTTGCCTGCCCTTTCTATGTCAGCTTGTAAAGTTTTGTTTTTAATGTTGAACTCGGCTGTTAAACTCGTGCCTTTCTTGAGTTCTTCATTGGCTAATTTTTGTTTTTGCTCGACGAGCTGGGTATTGTTTGCAAGTTGCCCAAGTACTTTGATGCTTTCTTGTGTACCAATTCCTAACCTATCCATTGTTTCTATTATTTGAGTGTCTGAAAGCCCTTTCAGACTTTGTGCCAAACGCAATATAATGGCATTGCTATCTTCATTAAACGCCTTTCTAAACTCTTGGGGTGTTATTTTCAGTTGTTGTGCAAATTTACCTACATTTTCGCCCGCTTTTAAGAATACGTTTGTAAGTCCTCCACTTGCTATTTCTGCTGTTAAACCAAGTTCCTGAAGCGCGGCACCAAGTCCGAGTGATTGCGCAAGTGTGGGCGCGATTCCTCCAGGCAATTGCCCAATACGAGAAGCAAATTCAGCTATGACAGGACCCGTGGCGGTGCCTGCTGAACCTAATGCGTTTACGGCTGAACCAATATCGTTTATGGCTTTTCCCGCATCTAAATTTTTTGTTTCAGCAAATAAGTTTTTGAGCGTTCCCATAGTACGCGCTACTTCTTCTGCTCCACCAGAAAACTCATCTCCTAAAGCTACCACAGCGCGGTCTACAGATTTGGTAAATTCAAGTAATTGGTCTTTTGCTATCCCAACTTGTCCACCAACTTTAGCAATATCGAGCAAATCAGCAAAGGAAGTCCTTGTATTTATTTTTTGCAGTTCATCTCCAAATTTTTTTACTTCTTGTTCTGTGAGTCCTGCTGTTTTTCTGATGTCAGCAAATTTATCACTTACCTGCCCTGCTATGCCGAGTGATTTTTGTAGGTAGTTTGTCATATTCGATAAACTACCTACGGCTGTATTTCCTATTGCCTGCCCGATGCCTTGTGTGATGCCTTTTTGTAGCTCGCTTGTTTTGGCTATTTCTTTTTGGTAGCCTTGTATTTCTTGGCGTACTTGTTTGTATCTTTCGTTTACTTTTTTAAGTTCTTCACTCTTTTGTATAAATTTTTCAGTGCCAGGGATAAGGTCTTCTACTTCTTTGGCGAGGGCGGAAACAGTCTGCTTGAGTTGCTTAAAAGTCATGTCGTTTATGCCTAACTTTTTGCGGGTTTCTTCGAGTTCTTCGGTAAGTTTGCTTTGTTCGAGTCGGTTTTTCTTAATGGCTTCTCCATTCTCTTTCATAGCGGTTTTTAACTTGTCGATGTCAGCTTTTTTGCTGGCGTATTCTTCTGTGCCTTTGGTAAGCAAGGCAAGTTCAGCCTTAAGAATACGCATGGTGTTGCTGTAGTCTTTGTTGGCATCTTTCAGCTCGTTGGTTTTCGTTTTGAGGCTATCTACTTTTTGAGAGATGCGCTCAAACTCGTTTACGGCTTCTTTGCCGTTGATGCTTACTTCAATTCGCACATTGCCTTTGTTTGCCATAATTTTATGATTTAGATTGATTGATTTTTTCGAGAGCTTCTGTGATAGATTTTAGCCCAAATTCGGCTATTTTTTCAGTCAGTTTTTCTCTGAATGAAGGCATCGTATTAAGTACAGTGCGCAGTTGTTGCCAACGGTTTTTGCGCACTACTTTTCCGTCTGTTTTCCACTTTATGGCTATGCCCCAAGCAATCCTATTGGCTATTTTGTCTTGAGTAGGCATTTTGTCAGCACTTACATTTTGGTAGGCGGGTACATATTTAAAATTGTGTATGCCTCGCTTCAGTACAAATTCTTGTAATACATCAATGGGAGGCAAGTTTGGAAACTGTAACCTTTTCAAGTCATTAAATTTACCATGCACGTTGTAAACGAAGAATATTTTAGAGGTTAATTCCTCTTTTTCAAAATTCCACTGCGCTTCTATAGAGTTACGCAAATCGCCTTGAAAAGTGCCTATATTATTTCTATCAAGGCTTTTTTTGAGTTTTACGACTGTTTCGGCTGTCCAATCTGAAACCATATTTTTGATGATATTTTCAAGTGCTGACAAGTCCATGTTTTTTCTGTAAAAATACGGAGTGTTGTTTAAAAAATTAAGGACAAGAAAAAAAGCCCTTGCCTACGCAGGCAAGGGCTTTTTTTGTTAGTCCAATAAACTTAATTGCGAACCAAACTCATCATCATCAAGCGCATCAAAATCACGCTTCATTTTCTGATACGTTTTTTTCTTCGTCATGAGTTTTTGGAAATCCTCATTAGTAGATAGCCTACCTTCCAAAATAGCAATCTCGCGTTTTTCGATTTGTATAGCGATATACATTTGCCTACGCTTCGTCATGTTTTCTGCACTACCTACAAAGAAGTCATGAAGCACGTCATAGCAAAGTTCTTTGTATTTCATCAAAGTAGGTCTTGCGTCCATATTGACACGACTCTCATCAATGCCAAGCAACCAACCATGTAAGTATTTCCAAGGTAAGCAGACCATTTCTCTGCGTTTTCCATCTTCAGCAACCATGTGAGTTAACTCACATAGTTGGGAGAAAAAAACGTCTTTTTGAAGCCTTTTTATAGCCCAACCATGTTCGAATCCAATGTGGTCACAAATGGGTTTGATAGGCACGTAATACTGACCATTGAAGGTAGTATAAGGGAGGCGCATCGACATGAAGGATAGATAACCTTCAGTAGGGATAGGGAGGGAATTTTGATTTTGCATTTTTTTGGAGTGGATAAGTGGCAATTTTAGCGAGAAAAAAAGAACAGGTATAAGACAAGTAGATGGCTTTATGCCAAGCGTTGTATTATTCTCAGTATATTTTCATCGCGGAATTGGCAAAAGATATGTTCCAAATCTCTTAGCAAATCATCATAGCCCATTATCAGCTCGCGTTGGTGCGATTCGGGGTCTAAGGCATCGCGGAGCATGAGCGTTTTCATGTAGCCGATGAAGCTACGTGATTTGTACACGTGATTGTTCAAAAACTCATAACAGTTCATCGTAAGACTTTCGCTGTGGTCTTCGGCAATGGTTTCTACAAGTTGGATTAACATGGGATTAGGTGAGATTGCGTTTGGCACATTTTAAAATAAAAATAGGTATGCGCCTTTAACCTGCTGCAATCTCACCGTTTCGGGGTCTGCGTTTCTTAAACGCTCAGGTTAGGACGCATACCTATTTTGTATAAAAATATGGGTATGTACCAAAAAGCAAAAGCCTTGCTTTGTAGCAGGGCAGTTAGCCCCGATTCGTTATGAGATTGCGTTGCAAAGTACGCTACTCTTTTTGACACTTCCAAATAAAAACAAAAAAAACTGACATATTTTTTTTGTCTGGGCGTATTAAATTGGAACATCACATTGAAAGTTAAATTGGTATTCGTTGCTATCTTCAGCCTTTTTGCCTGTACTGTATTCTTCTTCCAGTTCGGCAGGGTAGTCAGCATTGCCCATGACGAAAGTTTGATTTTGATAGTCGGTTATGCTTATCAAAAAGAATTTTTCGGCATAGTAGGCAAGCCAATTCTCAAGGTCTTGCCTGCCATTAATGAGCGAAAAGGTAAATTTATGCACATATTTTGTGCCTTCTTTACTACGTTTTCGCACACGAGTATATAATGCTGTATCTGGTGCAATCTCTGCGGGGTAGTAGGTGTTTTCGCCTACGCAAAGAATTTCTATGTATAAAATTCCGCCCGCGCTTAGGCATACTTCTTCAGCAAGTGCTTGCATATATTATAGGTTTTTCCATTTTTCAGGGTGGAAACAATTTGAACGAGGGTGTATTAACTCTACTTCCATTCTCCAACCAATTAGATAATCGGGACCAGGGGGCTGTACCATATCGATGCTATATTCTTTTTCGAGGTTTACTCTAAAACCAACTTCGCGGGCTTTCGAGTCGCGTTTGATTTTTTGCCAAATCTCTAAAACAATCTCAATGGTGCTATCAATGATTTGGTTTTGATTTTCATAGTCGCCTTGATTGGTTTTGTCTAACACTGTAAAAGCAAAGCTCGGCTTCATAATTTGATTTGCTTCGCCTGTAATTTTATAGGAAGGCGTTTCAAAAAGTAGGCAAGGGTATTCTATTGTTGAACGACTATCACTTATCATCTTCAGTATAGTGTCCACAACACCATAGCAAAAATATTTTAAGTCTACATGATTTTCTGCTATTCCATTTTTGAAGTAGCTAATAAGGTCGGTTAAGCTGTTCATTGTTTTTCGGCTTCTTTTGCTTCTTTCGCTTTTTTGTTTAGGAAAGCGAGTGCGTTTAGTATGTACGTTTCTCCTGTTGCATTTAAATCACCAAAGATACCTGCTTCAGCAAGGTCTAATTTTGTATCTGCCCAACTGCCTTCTTTGCTATTTTTTGGCGGGTTTTGGGGAAATATGTCTTTGAACATCTCTACAAATTTTTGCTTACAACCTACGAAAAAAAGGAAGGTTGCACACTTGAATTTATGTGGCAATTTGGCAATCAACTTGGCGTTTTCTTGTACCTTGTCAGGGTTATAGGCTTGCCTGCAATCGCCGCTCCATTTGTCATCACGCTTCAAATTGTGTATGTTTCGTTTTGATGGGCGGTACAAACAAGCCACTAACAAATCAAGTTCTTTGATATTTTGCGTTTTGATGAATTTGCGAAAGTGTGTATCCGCCCGCGCGTATTCGCTCAAAGTTGTCTTGCTTAACATATCCGTAGGACCAAAGAACGTTTTGAATTTTGGGAATTGGTTCTTTGTAAGATTATCGCTTTCAAAAAGAAAATCTAAACAGTTGCCCAATTCGCTTATCTGAAATTCGTCTAAATATCTGAAAACGCTAGGCGCAATCATGTGCTTCAGTAATTCAAATTTGGCTTTGAATGGTTCGGGAGATAAGAGCAAATCTGCCACTACCCACACTTGGGGGCGGGTAAGTTCGCCCCAATGCGTGGGTAGTTGTATGGTAAAAGTTTTTTCGCGGTTGCCGTCAACCTTTTGGAGTGTTACTCTGCGCATATTTGGGGGTGTATGGCTTTTTCTTGTAGTCAAGGCTTATCGTAACTAAATCTTTTGAAATTCTTATCCAACTGACTTTTGCAAAAAAATCAAGTTTGTCTGTCAGAATTTCGCCTTGTTCAGTCAAGAAAATACGAATTTTTGGACTTTTCAAAATGGCTCTTACCTTGTCCATTTGGAATGTACCTGCGACTTTCGTTGTGTCCGCCTCAAAATTAGACTGCGGAAAAAGTTTTTTGAGTTTTTCTTTAGTAAACGCTTTGGCGGTTTCCAAGAAAAAATCTTTGTTTGTGTTTTGCTCAAAGATTTTACACGAGGTAGCAAAGCAAAATAATAAAGTGAGGGCAAAAAAAAGTAGGGGTCTCATAAAAATATAAAGGGGGGAAAGTTAAAAATTAATCAAATCGTTTGTAAAAGTCAGCTTTTTTAATTACATTTTCAAAAACTTTGTCGTATTCAAATGTACCGCTTTGCGTGAAGGCAAGCCAAAAATCATACTCGCCAATAGCACCTTCAGGATAGTTTCCTTCGCTATCGGGTTGCAAATATTTTCCTTGTACATCTACCATTGTGGCATTCGAGGCTGTCAGTTTCTTGCCTTTTAGCGGTTCTTTGAATGAGTCAATAGACTCTCCTTGTGCATTATAATAATACACAATGTAAAAGAAGTGAACCTCTTTGGTTTCAAAATCAAATCCAAGATAACACACAGATACTTTTCTATGTAACCCTGTTAATTTATGCGCTGATATAGGGTATTGTTTCATATATTTTTATATTAAAGTTAAGGAACTAATTACAGTTGGCATTACCAAATACGTACCTGATGCGCCTTTATTTGATATAGCATATATTATGCTATTAGCATTTAATGTGTTTTGGTCTAAGTTAGCGCAAGCGGTTTGTAAAACACTGTTCATTATATTTACTTTAAAAGCAATACCAATATCGCTGAATAAAAAATAAGTACTTCCGCTCGCTTTTATAGTACTATCTGTTATCTGTAAAACAACAGAGGCGATACGAGTACTAAAAAAGTTTGTGCAACTGATTCTACAGTTTTGAATTACGTATTGTCCACCTACACCGCCATCAATTCCGCCTGATTGTACTGTAAAGTTTGTGCAACTTATTCTGCAATTAAAAAGGTTAAAACCAGAACTTGCTCCGTATCCTGCGATAAGCCCTACGCTCGAGGTAAACGTGCAGTTTTCATACGTTCCTCGCATAAACCCTTCAACTGAAATCGTAAACGTACAGTCATTATATAAGGTATCTCTACCCGACTTAGGTAAAAAGTTAGCAGTAATATTTTTAATTACTTCAAACCCTGTACCTGTTCCGTTTATGTCAATAAACCCGGTAACAACGCTTTTTCCTAAACCTACGAGTCTACCGTAATTAACAGAATTCGTGAATATGTTGGATACAGTCCCGTTTATAGTAGCGTTTATCAAAATAATCGTTCTATTTGGGTTGCTTCCACCTAAAGCCAAGTTTTCTGTATAAATACCATTATACACAATAATAGTATCTTCAGGCAAACTATTATTCCACGCCGCTTGTATAGTAAGATAAGTAAAAATTTGACTGCCTACTATAGCTGTGGTGTCGTTTCCGTCTTTAGAAACGAATAATACACGCCCCACCTTCCCATTGAGCGAAGTTAGTAGGTTATAAATTACGCCACCTATACGACCTTGAAAAGCACTTGCGGACGAATTAAACCAAAAATCCCCGTTTGCGCTTGGCGAAGCATTGTTTCCTGCATTTATACCTTTGCTATATGTTTGTTTTTCGAGCCAAGTCCAAGCTAAAGACATTTGTTTAGTAAGCCCCTGCCAAAACCTGCGAACAGATACGTATTTATTTGATTCTACGCTTGCGGGCGTTTCTATCGTAGCTTGGGCTGTTTCTTGAATTTCCCCTGCCACAATACTGTTCGGCTCTGCAACTGTTATTTGCACAGCGGGGGCAACTTCAACAACATCTATATTTACAGTTTCCATTACCTTGTTACATCTTTTAAAATTTCAAAAATACCTGTTACCCAAGTTTTTACTGTTGTGTCGGGGAAAGTTATTTCTACATCATACACACATTTTTTTGCGGGGGCAGTGGGTGGTACTTGCTTTGGCAATATGGTAACTTCGTTGTTTCCTGCTCCGCCGATTGTTATTTCACTCGCGCCCGTTGTAAATTGCATGATGTAGTCGGTTGCATCAGCTTCAGACCTTACCTGCATTTTTATGCTTGCACCAACGAGACTGATGGGCGATGCATTCAGGGTGTAAATAAATATTACCCCTGCGAATGTGTCGCCTCTTCTTTGGCGCATTATGTCATAGGTTTGGCTCATGATTTTTTCTTGGGTTTTTTACTACTCGTATAAGAACACGCAATAATTTTTCGATATTGGTATTCTCTTTTTTGTTTTCTTCTATCATATTTTTGATAGTTTCAAACAGCTCTTTTGGCTGTTCATAGCTGGCAATCAACTTATCTTGCAACTCCTTTTCGCGTTTTTTTGCGCTTCTGACTTCAACAAAAGCATATATGCAAAAAATGAAGCATAGCCCTGCTACGCCTCCTGTAGAAAATATTTGCCAAATAGTGCTTATTTCGCTGCCGTTTTGCAAAATTTGGGGGTGTTCTTTCGCTTTTTTAGTGGTATCAATTACCTGCGCTGTAACAGATACCGCGAAAATTAGGAATACGATAGAGGCGATAGCCGCAATTTTTTTCATTGTTTTTGTTTATTTCATAAAGAATATAGTTGAATTTGAATTATCTACCTGTTCGTAACTTCGCGTTGTGGGAGGCGCGATATATTTATCACTGTTTTGGTAGATAGAGAACGTGTCAGCGTTCTTGTCTAAATACTTCTTCAAAGAAGTAAGGTACATACTTGCGTTTTGTTGCGCCTGCTCTTTGAGCATAAGCATCATTTTTATATCCACTTGGCTTGCCTGCTTGTCGGGATTTGTGAATACAGTCGCACGAAGGCTGTTGGTAGCAATATCTAAGGCAAGGCTGGGCAATGCTTCGTACATAGTATAATGCACAAGTGCATCTTTGGCTATATCAACTGCTTTTGCTTCTTCTGTATTCAATGTGCCTGCGATTTGCTTTGCTTTCAAATTGGCTAAAAATTCTTCTGAAATGGTATTTTCAATATACTTTTTTTCGGCAAGGCGTATGGTAGGGCGTAAAATATGATAGCCCAATACACTGTTTTGCATGGGGTATCTTTCTACAAAATCAGTGGACTTGTGCAGTAAAAGTTGGCGGCTTTTGATGTAATAATCAGACGATTGCCAAGTGGGGTAAATTGTGGTATTTGCCTCTAAAAAGTCAAGAAGCAAATTCAAATTACTATCACCGCGCGATGCGGTAAAAGCAATAAGGCGTTGCAAAGATTGCTCTTTAGCGGGGTGTGAATAT
>JAYTNK010000198.1:0-3976 GCA_043748375.1 Cytophagales bacterium | reverse complement strand
CGTGTTTGGTTTTTGGTTTTTTAGTAGGCTTTATTCAAAAGCAAACTGTTCACTCAGAGGCTTTACATTTCTTGTTGTTGGTAGGGTTTTGTGGTGGATTTAGTACGTTCTCTACCTTTAGCCATGAAACGGTGAGGTTGTTTGAAACAAAGCAGTATCTTTATCTTTTTAGTTATACTGCCTTAAGTGTTATGCTTTGTTTTTTAGCCATATTTTTGGGTTTAAAGATAATTGCTTATCTTTGAGGCAATAATTCGTTAATACCTATCTTTTATAAGATAGTACTAAAAATTTTGCTCTTAAATTAAATTATAACATAAGAAATTAATCGTATGCAAATTACAGGAACGGTGCAGTATCAAGCATTTGGCACAGGCTTTTGGGGTATTATAGGTGATGACAAACTTAACTATCGTCCTTCGAAACTCATAAAAGCACTACAGAAAGAAGGCTTGCGCCTAACAGCAGAAGTGGAAGAAGCACCTAATCAAATGTCGGTCTTGATGTGGGGAACGGCTATTATCATTAAAAGCTACGAGATTCTATAAACAATGGACGCAACCAAGATACAAGCTCTACAGGCTGAAATAGAACAATTCGCCATCACTGATAAGGCTACTTTAGAGGCTTTTCGACTTGCCTACCTGAAGCGTGAAATACCTGCGCTGATGGGAGAAATGAAAAATATGGCTGCCGAAAGCCGCAAGGAATATGGTTTGGCAGTCAATGCGCTCAAAACCATAGCTGAGCAAAAATTTTTCGCTACGCAAGAAACTTTGGAGGGCGCAACTCAAAATGATGCTATGACAGGCTTGGATTTTACCTTGCCTGCCATTCCACACGAATTGGGTACTATTCACCCTATAACGTTGGTGCGTAATAGGATTGTCGAAATATTTGCACGATTGGGCTTTGCCTTAGCTGATGGCCCTGAAATTGAGAGCGATTGGCATAATTTTACTGCCTTGAACTTTCCTCCCGACCATCCAGCAAGAGAAATGCAGGATACATTCTTTCTTGAAAAGAATCCTGACATCGCCTTGCGTACCCATACTTCTTCAGTACAAGTGCGTTATATGCAAACCCACAAACCACCCATGCGCGTTATTATGCCTGGGCGTGTGTATCGAAACGAAGCCATATCTGCGCGAGCACATTGCTTTTTTCATCAAGTGGAAGGTATTTATATTGATGAAAATGTAAGCCTATTAGACTTAAAACAAACGCTTTACCATTTTGCTAAGGAAATGTTTGGGGCAGGAACTACAGTGCGTTTTCGCCCTTCATTCTTCCCTTTCACGGAGCCGAGTGCAGAATTGGACATCTCTTGTGGTATGCACAATCCGAACGGTTGCACGCTTTGCGGAGGTTCGCAAAATATATGCAAGGGTTCAGGATGGGTAGAAATAGGTGGTTGTGGTATGATAGATCCACAGGTTTTAGAAAACTGTGGTATTGATTCAGAACGTTATACGGGTTTTGCGTTTGGTATGGGTATAGAACGCATCACGATGCTGAAGTATCAAATCAAAGATTTGCGCCTATTTAGCGAGAATGATGTACGTTTTTTACGACAATTTGTATAAATTAGACTCCTTGCCTGCTTTGGTAGGCAAGGCAGGACTAAACATCAACCCTAAATTATATGCAAACAAGTATTGAAGTCATACAAGGCGACCTCACAAAATGCTCGACAGAAGCTATCGTAAATGCCGCAAACACCTCTCTTTTGGGTGGTGGCGGTGTTGATGGCGCGATTCACAGAGCAGGGGGACAAGCTATTTTGAATGAGTGTATGGCTATTCGCGCCAAGCAAGGCGGGTGCAATACGGGTGAGGCTGTTATTACAACGGGGGGCAACTTGCCTGCCCGCTATGTAATTCATACCGTCGGCCCTGTATGGAACGGAGGCTCAAACCATGAAGAGGAATTATTGCGCAATGCGTATTGGAATAGTCTTGTGGTGGCGGTGGCTCATCAAATTAAAAGCATTGCCTTTCCTAATATTAGTACAGGTATTTATCATTTTCCAAAAGAACTTGCTGCCAAAATAGCCCAAGACACCGTTAAAGCGTTTATAGACCAACACCCTGATACATTGGAACGTGTCGTGTTTGTTTGTTTTGACGATGAAAATTACAACTTATACGCGTAATTTCATAATATACTTCTTACAAAGGCATTTCTTATCTTAAGAAAGGAAAAAGAGCTTTTGCAAAAAGTCTAATAAATATAGCTACCACAGTTTAACCTTGCCTACCCAAACTATAGTGCAAATAATTAAAAAATAATAGTGCATTGTTTTAACAAATAAACAGTTGCAAACATCTTTTTTTCAAACACTTAAAAATATTTTTGATTTTATTTGGTGTTTTCAGGCAAAGTGCGTACTTTTGCATCAAGGATAGAAACGATTGCGTATATTAACGAGTTGTGCGTCATTGTAGCAGAACCGCATAAACGAAAGACATACCAACAAATAATAGAAATAAAAATCATAAATTTGCGACATTAACGAATTGACAAAATAAATGGCGAAGAAAGAAATATTGACAGATTTGTGGGTTTACGAATTGCTAAAAGAAGCAAATGTTGATTTACATCCACAAGGAAGCAACATAAAAGACATTGACAACGCTTTAAAATCAGCATCAAAAGCTGGAACAGGAAAAGTAGGCTTTCCTGAATATAGCGGAATTATTAAAGACTTCGTTTTGATTATTGAAAACAAAGCAGATGTTTCACTTCACATAAAACGAAATGATAAAGATTTAATTTGTTGCGAAATAACAAGTGTAAAAAATTATGCTGTTAATGGTGCTTTATTTTATGGCAAACATTTAGCTAAAAATACAAACTATAAAAAATTTATTGTTTTTGGAGTTTCAGGCAACGAAAAGCGACACAAAATAACACCAATTTTTATTGACGAAAGAGGTGGTTATAAAGAACTTGAAGATGTTGAAACATTTACACTTTTCAACGAAAAAAATATTGACGAGTATTACACAAAGAATATTTTAAAAGAACAAACTCCCGAAGACAAAACAACAGAAGAAATCTTAAAAGATGCTAAAAATCTTCACGAAGATTTAAGAAATTACGGCAGTATTCAAGACAAAGATAAACCGTTAATAGTTTCAGGAATTTTGTTGGCTTTGCGCGAAATGGAACATAAAGGTTTCAGTATTGACAGTTTAATTGGTGATGAAACAAACACAGATGGCGAAAAAATCTATGAAGCAATAGAAAAGAACTTGCGTAGAGCGAATGTTTCGCCACAAGTAAAGAAAGATAAATTATTAAGTCAATTTTTAGTAATTAAAGACACAAAAGCAATCAACGAAGTAAATGAGTTTTTAAAGAAAACACCTTTAAGACACTTTACGGAGTTTCTTTATGAAAACATTTATAAAAACATAAAATACATACATTCTGCCGAAGATTATTTAGGTAGATTTTATGGAGAATTTATGTCTTATTCAGGTGGTGACGGACAATCATTAGGTATTGTTTTAACACCAAAACACGTTACGGAATTATTTTGTAATTTAGTAGAATTAAAACCTACTGATTCTGTTTTAGACCCTTGCTGTGGAACAGCAGGATTTTTAATTGCAGCTATGCACGATATGTTGCAAAAAACTGACAATCCTGAATTACAACGAAACATAAGAAAAAACCAATTGCACGGTTTAGAATTACAACCTTATATGTTTACAATTGCAACAACAAATATGATTTTGCGTGGCGATGGTAAAAGCAATTTAGAACAAGAAGACTTTTTAAAATTTAATCCGTCATTATTACAAGAAAAAAGTTGTACAGTTGGTATGATGAATCCACCCTATTCAATGGGTAGCAAAAATAATCCAAGTTTATACGAAATCAACTTTACAGAACACCTTTTAAATTCGGTTGTTCAAGATGGTAAAGTTGTTGTTATTGTCCCACAATCTTCAATGACAGGAAAAAG
>JAYTNK010000197.1:0-10605 GCA_043748375.1 Cytophagales bacterium | reverse complement strand
CCCCAAGCGAATGCCCTATCCAAATAGCTTTATCGATGCCAAGATGCCAAAGCAGTTGCTTAACTTGTTCGGCAAGGGATTCCGTAGTAGTGGGGTGTGGAAGCATATCATCACTATCACCAAATCCACCCAAATCGAGGCTGATAACTTGGTATTTATCGGTGAGGGCAGGCAAGATATTTTGCCAAATCTGCCGCGATTCACAAAAACCATGCACCAATACAATGGGCTTGCCTGCCCCCGTAATGGTATGAGAGAGAAAAGGAGAAGAGATGCGAGGCATACAAATTAATGAATAATAATTAAGTTATTTTGTTGTTTTTTACAACTATAAAATTATATAAATAAAAAATCAAGGAATAACAAAAAACACTTCGTGTTCGCTATTTTGAGTTTTTATGAGTGTATTGGCATAAAGTCCATTGCCTTGATAATTGTTCAAGATAAGCCATTGCTCAAAATGGTTGGTATTGACGTGAAGTGCCTCAAAAAAGCCTGTTTGTTCAACTGTATTTTTGAATATCAACAATTCGTCAAGTGTTTTATCTAGTAATTGTTCACGTTGATAGCCCAATGCGTCAAGAGCTAAGTCATTTACTTTCAATATCTTGCCTGCCTGCGATATGTGCATATAAGGCATCATATTGGTATTTACTACTTCTTCAAATTTAGTTTTGTCAAGGTTTTTCAGTATTTGGGGCATCTTCTGCCAAGTAGGATTCGCTCCCTCTTCAAAGATATGTTGGTAACGCAATATAGCATTTTTCAGTTTTAACTCTACCAATTCACCTCGCAAATAAATTTCTTTTACTATTTGTTCAGTAGCATCTTGCACTACTACTATGTAGCGTTTTGTATCAGTAGCTATATCTTGATAAGCAGTAATGGTAGTATTGCCCCAAAAGTTTTTGCCCTTGCCTACTTGATACTTAAGCATGGCTTCGCAATATCCATTATTAGCTACTTTCCCCCATATTTCTGTTAATATTTTTTTAGGGAAAAGCATTTCGATAACATCGTTAAAGTACAATGTTTCAATATCTGGGGTTTCGAATTTGAATTTAGTCAAAAAACGCTCATTGGCACGTATAAGCTTGTGATTTTCATCTATTTCAAACATTTTGGCACTCTGCCAAAGCGCGTTTAAGAGGTTACTTTCTTCTTGTAAGCGTTTTTTTAATGTTTGTTCATTTTTTATCAAAGTTTGGGTATATACAGCTAATTGTTCACGTGTATTTTCTACTTCGGTTACATTGACTAAAACAAGCATAAAGCCTTCCAACTTACCAAATATGTTTTTGACAGGGCTTAGGTATGTATTTGCTTTTGTAAGGAGTTTATGGGTAGGTTGGTAGGCAAGTATTCGAGCAAGCGGTGTATTTCCTTGTATAACTTCTTCCCACAACGTATTAAAAATAAGCAAATTATTCGTATCCTTTTGTAGTAAATCCTCTATTTTTAAATTGCGTACTTCAGTCCGTTTGAGTTGAAAATGCGTAACAAAACTTTGGTTTACACTTTTGATAGTACCTGAATCATTCACTTCTATAATCATGAGTGCTTGATTAATGGCATTTATTTTATTGTTTAGTCGAAGGTCGCGTTCTTTATCTTCGGTAATAAACTGTGCTAGTTTCATAATGCGAGCAGGTTTTCCTTCCGTATCGAAAATAGGGTTGTATGTACCATTTAGCCACACTTCGCGTCCGTCGCGAGCTATGCGTCTATACTCTCCCGATATAAACGAGCCGTTAGTAAGAGTTTCCCACATAAGATTATAGCGGTTTGATGCTGCCTCTTCTGGTGTGAGCAGGGTGCGTTCATTTTTGCCTATGAGTTCATCTTCTTTGTAGCCCATCACACTGAGGTACATATCGTTTACATCTACAATATTACCATCCATGTCCATTTCTATCATGGCATTGGTTTTGTTGATGGCTTCTAAGATATATTTCAATAAAGTGGTTTCTTCGGCTATAAATTGCAGTTTTAATCGTAGTTCTTCTTGTATAATTTCTAAATTCTCTGCATTTTCTTTCATTTCTTTTTCTTGTTCGCGTAGCTCTGCATTTATCTTTTCGGTTTCTTTGAGTAATGTTTCAGTTTGGGCGTGCATATAAAATCCGTCAAGAGTTACCGCAAGGTTATCACAAATGCTTTCTAGAAAGTGTAGTTGGTAGTCTTGATATACCTGCCAAGAAGTCATTTCTATTACACCGATTGTTTTATTGGGCAAAGAAATAGGGAAAATGAGTAAAGCATTGGGCGATGCCGAACCCAATCCTGAAAAGATAGGGCTATAATCATCATGTATATTTTGGATATAATAAAACTTGCGTTTTGTGAAGCACTCGCCTGTGAGTCCCTCGTTTATCTCGATACGTTTATTATCAAAATCTGTTTTAGCAATTGCATAGTTGGCTATTAGCTGTAAATGTTTGTCTTTTTCATTTGTTTCGTTTAATATATACATAACACCTTGCTGCGCGTTCATGTATTTGACAAGCTGACTCAAACAGTAATTAGCGAGGGTTTCCAAGCCTAAATGCTCACTATTGCGTAAGATATCACCGAATTCGGCCAATCCACGCATAGCCCAACTTTGTTTGACAACTTCGCGTTCTTGCGCCTCTAATTGCGCGCGCACTACCTGTAGGCGTGGTGCGAAAGGCGAATTTTGCAAGGTAGGACTGAGAGCAGTATCAAATTTTTTTTGAGCGAGGGCAGTAGTAAAGTTTATGATATCTTCAAAGTGTTGGGTCAGGTCAGTCAATTCTTGGTGCGGGGCAAGCCAATAAGTTCGTTTAGTCCTTCTTGAAATCCCCATTTTGTTGTAGGTAGCAAATAATTTTATGCGTTTTAAAAAAAAGTAGTATGGATTCCACCATTGATGCACAAACCACCACAAGCCGAATAAACCTATCCCTAATCCAACGCTTCCAAATAGGCTTACTACCAACCAAATAGTCTTATTTTCGGGCAATAACAAAAGGATGTAGATTCCCATGCCTATACCGAGTAGGCAAGGAACAAACAAATAAAGCAAAATAAGATAAGGAAATCTCGGCATCTGTGTTATACAAAATTTTTTTTAATAGGTGAGCATGAACTAACTCCATAAACAGCCATTTTCGCGCCAATATATAGTTTTAGCGCATATTTGTTATAGTTTTGCCTGTTCGCATTTGCTGTATTTCATGGAAAATCTCTTTTTTATAGCCTAAAAAATCAACTTGTATCGTATGTCGCTTAGAGTGATTGTAACGAGTAGCATTGCGTTGTTGCTCTTTCTCGATATAATGTTTCATATATTCTTCGCTTGGAAGTGCCACTTCACCATTCAATAATTTGGCTATCCAATGTGCTTGTACTTCCGCCAAAGGCATAATTGCGCCTAAAGGTTGGCACAAGCCTACGAAAAACAAGTTTTTGTGGGCTATGTTGATGACACGTTTGTAAAGCGGAAAATCATTACTTGCTTCTATTTGCTGATTGTTTATAAAGTCAGGCTTAAAAAAGGGAAAAGATATTTTGTAGCCTGTAGCATATACTATAGTATCGATAGCCTCTTGACTGTTATCTTCAAAAACCACGTTCTTGCCTGCCAAAGCCTTTATGTTGGGTTTTATACTTACTTTGCCATGCCCTACGAGGTTCAGAAAATCTTGCGAAATAGACGGATGTTCCGACAAAAGTGCGTGTTTTGGTACGGGAACACCATAACTTGCCTGACTACCACGCGCCAGCCAAAGGTTTGCTTGCAAGAGCAAACGTTTCGCCCACATAGGCAGGAAAGGCAAATTTGCCTTGCCCAACATATCAAACGGCGTACCCATAATATATTTGGGAAAAATATATGCGCCACGTCTTGTCGAAAGAAAAACCTTACCCGTGTTTAGGCGTGCTGCTTCGCAGGCAATATCCAACGCAGAATTGCCAATGCCTACTATCAAAACGTTTTTATTTTCTAATACTTTGGGGGTTTTGTAGGCGTGTGCGTGCATTTCTTGTCCATCGAACTCGCCTGCAAAGGTAGGTTCAGGGTAGCGTGGATTCCAATGATGCCCATTAGCTACTATAACAGCTGTATAAGTGTGTGTTTCTCCTTTATCAGTTGTAACTCGGTAAGTCCCATCTTTTTCTTGGCTCACATCAATTACAGCCGTATTAAATTGGATATGTTCACGAAGCCCAAAACGTTGGGTATAGGCTTCAAAATATGTCATGATTTGAGAATGATGTGGGTACTGTGGATAGTCAGCAGGCATTTGAAAATCCGAATACGCCATCATTGTTTTAGAAGTATTGATATGCAACGACCGATAAGCAGACGACATTTCATTGTCGTTGTTATATTGCCAATTACCCCCAATATTTGAACCTTTTTCATAACAATCGTAGGCAAGCCCGTAACTTTTCAGTACTTTGCACGCTACGATGCCTGAAGAACCAGCTCCAATGATACAAATTTTAGTCATGTAGTTTGTTTATTTTCGAGAAATAGTAATAGGGAATTCTCTACCATCAGTATTATACATTTTGCCGCTCCATACTATAGAGCCATCTGATGTTGTGGTTTTAGAGAGTTTGATATTAGCAGTTTTTGTACCTGTGCCATCTATCTCGTTGATATCTAGCTTGCCTGTGGCGTAGTTTGTACCTTGTAATGTATAAAGCACTTGTGGGTTATTCGTGTAGAAGTACGAACCTGTTACAGTGTCATTGCTTCCCCAAAAGAGGGTAACTTGTATTTGGCTGCTTCGCCCCACAACACCCGTATAAGTTTGGGTATTTTGAGCGTAAGAGAGGCTTATGAATGTACACATAAGCACGAGGGTAAAAAGTAGTTTTTTCACTTTTATTTTTTTGAAATTGTTTTTTCTTCTTTTAACCAATTTCCATGAATACGCAGGGTTTGGTATCGCATTTGGTTGGAGTTTTTGTAAAAATCAAATACTACAGAGGGATTTATGGGGTAGCCTTGATAACGTATTTCGAAGTGTAAGTGCGCGCCTGTACTCCAGCCTGTATTGCCTCCGAGTGCTATAAACTGCCCTGCTTTCACTCTTACGCCTGCTTTTGCACGCGCCTCTAAGTGTCCATACAAGGTTTCTAAGCCGTTATCATGTGCTATGAGGATATAATTGCCATAGCCGTAGTCATAGCGAGATTCTTTTACCACACCATCGAAAGCGGCAAATACATACGTGCCTTTTGTAAGTCCAATATCTACGCCTTGATGAAAGCCATCATTTCTCGCGCCATAATTAGACGTTACGATGGTTGTATTTTTGAGTGGGGGCGACCAATATTGCTCTTTGTCAATGTTGTAAAGTTCTATATCTACCCAATTATAGTTGGGTAGGCAAGACTTTGGGGGCATTGCTCCCCCAAAAGTCAAAACCAATCCTACTAAAATTATTCGCAACAAGTACACGGGATATCTTTTTCTTCTATTTTGTAAATAAAGCGTTCCCATTCATTTTTGTCAAGTTTATTGGTGAGTTTATCGGTGAATTTTTGTCTGGCTAATTCAGGGCATATAATACTTTTCATATCATCTACTTGAGTAGCCCAAACGCGCAATACATTATCTCTACAGCCCGCTAATAACTTTTTACCATCTGGACTAAAGGCGATTGACCAAACCCAGTCGTTGTGGTCGTCAAGCAATATGGGTATCTCATTAAGGTTTTTGGCATTCCAAATACGCACAGTACGGTCGAAGCTTGCACTTGCCAATGAGTTGTCATCTTTAGAAAACGCAAGGTGATTGATACGAGCGCGGTGTTCTTTTTGGTCGTATATTTTGTCAGTACTTGGTATCCAAATTTTGAGAACGCCATTTTCATCTCCTGAAGCTAATTGATCTCCTGCATTATTGTACGCCAATGCGTTTATAGGGTCTTTGCTTGCTTGCCATTTTTTAATAACATTGCCATTTAAGTCCATAATAACAACCTCGCCCAAGTCCCCACCTATCGCGAATTGCGCTTGTTTAGTATTTACGGTAAGCGCATTTATTTTTACAACACTTTTCAGTAATTGTTTTGGTTTGGGAGCAGGTTCGGCAGTATTCCAAGAGGAGATTGTTTTTTGGTCATCAATCGTAATGAGTGTTTTTCCATCAGGAGCAAAGCCCATGTACCAAATTTCGCGTGAAGTGTGTGGTATTCGTTTGCTTACTTTCCCTCCTTGCAGGAGTAGTATTTCACTATACTCGCCTGCCACTGCGACCATACCTGTAGAGCTTACTGCCATGCTTCGGTTGATTTGCTGAACTTGTGCAAGCAATGTGCTTTTTATGGTGGAGGCTTCGGCATAGCTCTTATTATCCAAATTCCAAGCTAAGACTTTTCCGTCACTTCCTGTAGAGTATAATGCACCGTTGGCATTGATGAGCGAGCGCACTGTGGAAGTATGCCCTTCCAACTGGTTAAAAGTAGGCGTTTCGGCTTTTAACTTCTTTACAGCATAGTATAAACCTTGATACACATCAGGGTCATTAGTTTTGCCTTTATTAAGTTTGTTCATTTCGTATGCTTGTTGTGCACATAGCCCCTGTAGTCTAATATCAACCAATCGCACAGATTTCAAGGCGAGGGCTTTTGCTGTTGAGAGGCGTTGCATATTGGCAACTTCTGCTTTTGAAATTTCCGCTTTTTCCTTCTCTAAGCGTGCTATATCATTACTTATATCTGATATTTGTTTGTTAATAGTGGCTATGCGCATTTGATTATTGGCATTATCCTTCTCGATGAGTGCACTTTTTTCAGCAACTAAAGCGTTTTGCATGGCGCGTTGTGCCTCAATTTTAGCTTCTAAAGCTTCTTCAGCGGCTATTTTAGCTTCTTCCCCTTTTTTTAGCGCGAGGGCTTTAGCGACATTGGCTTTTTTGGCTTCGCCCTTTGCAACATCTCCTGCGAGTTCGGCTTTTTTGCCTGCGGCTACGGCTTTTTTAGAATTGTCTTCCGCATCTACGAGTGCTTTTTCTGCTTTCTGCCCCTGATAAAGTGCGTACAATAAGAACAATACACAAATAACCACTGCTACGATTGAGCCTATGGCTATGCCTCGTGCAGCAGCGACTTTGCGTTTTTGTGCTTTTTCTTTATTGATTTGTTCTGTATCATAGTTTTCTTGGCTGGCACTTAAAAATAACATGGTACGTTCGAACGCGGGTTCGTGTCTAAGTCCCCATGCCTTCGAAGGATTTTGCTCCGCTTTCCATGAGATAGCTTGTTGCAAATCGGGTGGTCTGTATAAGCCTGTAGTGCCTCGTTGATATCGTTCAGAGGCTTCAGCAAGGCGCATATACGTTTTCACAGATTCAGATTCTTGGTCAGCCCAACTACCTAATTCTTCCCAAATGCGCATCAAACTTTCGTGAGATATATCAATAACGGTATCATCAGCCAGAGGTATTTCTTCAGAGGGCATAAGCAAGCCGTTGCCTGCTTTTCGAAAAGCATGGATAACATTTGCGACCTCGCCTATGGGCGCTGTGGCAATTTCTGCTATGATGCCGAGTTTAGTAGGGCGGCGCGTGCCTCTGCCTTCTGCCCCTTTTTCGGTAATGGTTTTGAATACGTTTTCGCAAATCTTTTTCTCTTTATCATTTAGTTTGGCAAAGACTTCGTTGGCGTGAACAGAGAGGGCGGTTTTGGTTGTACCTACTGCTTCATAATCCCCCACGCTGATAGGTCTTCCTGCGGCGGCTGAAGTGCGCGACCACCTGTCCCATGTACGCATCATGGCGTGTTGCATGATGGGTAGTTGGTCTGTACCTTCGCCTGTGTCTTGCAACACGCGCTCTACGAGTTGGGGTTCAATATTTGCTGATAGCAAGGCTATGGGTTGTGTAAGCGCATCGCGAATTTCTGATTTTGTCATGCGCGGAAGCAGGAATTGGCTTTGATTCAGAAATTGTGCAAGGGCGGGGTATTGTGTGCAATTATCCAAAAACTCCGAGCGCATAGTAATAATAACATACGCGCTAAGGTCTTTTTGCGAAGCCGCTTGCAGGATAAGTTGTATATATTGTGTGGTTTCGGTAGTTTGTCCTATTTTAGTTTCACTATGACGAAAGACCTCTTCGAATTGGTCAAAAAACAATAAATATTGTTCGTTTTTCAAGGCGTATGCTTCGCGCAAGATGTCGGTTAATGCCATTTCATCATCACACAAACGCGCATATATATCGGCTATGCTTTGGTCTATAACACTTGACAAAGTACGTGCAAGTCGCATAATAGGCTCATCAGCAGGTGTGCTTGCGAGTACGCGCCATGGGTTAGTTTCTTGATAATCGCGCAATAAGGTGTGTACAATACCACAATAAACAAACGAGGACTTGCCTACTCCTGACGCGCCTACGATGCTAATAAAGTGGTTTTGCATCAATTGTTGTATTGTCCTTTCTGTGTGGCGTTCGCGCCCAAAATAAAGATTACTTTCCTCAAAACGGAAAGGGCGTAAGCCTGGAAAGGGGTTTTGAAGATTGGTTTGTGTAGTAGTAACCATGTTGTATGGAGTAGGATTATTACGTTTCCACAAATATAGCTTTTTTAATTACAAAATCTATTTTTTACCTTATCTTTTATAAAATATTTTTGCCTGCTGTTTTTTAGAGTGGTTATTAATAGTGTGTAGCATACACGATAAACGTATGCTACACAGCTTATTTACCTAAAAATTCTTCTGCCTTCTCTACTAGTTCTGTTGAGCCTATATATAGCGGGCAACGTTGATGCAAGGCGGTAGGCACTATATCCAAAATTCGTTGCTTACCGTCTGTTGCTTTGCCTCCTGCTTGCTCTACTAGGTAGGCAAGGGCGTTACATTCATACATCAGTCGTAATTTACCATTTGGTGATTTTTTGGTGGCAGGGTATAAATAAATGCCTCCTTTCAATAAATTGCGGTGGAAATCGGCTACCAATGAACCGACATAACGTGCTGAATATGTGTTGTCTTTGCAATAATCAATATAGGCAGTAACTTCAGGCAAAAATTCACGGGCATTGCCTTCATTGCAAGAATATATTTTTGAACCGAAAGGAATAGTCATATCAGGATTAGACAAGAAAAATTCGCCCAATGACGGTTCGTAGGTAAAGCCATTCACGCCATAACCTGTAGTATAAACCAACATAGTTGATGAGCCATAGAGCAAATACCCTGCAGCGACTTGCTTGTGTCCTATTTGAAGTACATCACGCTCTTCTACAGGAGTTCCACGTTCCGATATACGCCTATAGACCGAGAAAATAGTTCCAATAGATACATTTACATCAATATTTGATGAGCCGTCTAAAGGATCAATCGCTACTACATACCTGCCGTTTGGATTGCCTGTGTCTATCAGCTCGTCTTCCTCTTCCGAAATAATTCCGCAGACTTCGCCTCCATTACGAAGGGCGCGAATAAAGCGTACATTGGCTATTACATCAAGTTTTTGTTGCTCTTCGCCTTGTATATTTTGCGAGCCGTAGGCACCTGTAATGTTTATCAAACCTGCGCGGTTAATTTCGCGGTTTACAATCTTGCCTGCGAGGGCAATATCGCGTAGCAGTTGAGAAAGTTCGCCAGTGGCAAACGGAAATTGCTCTTGTTTTTTGTGTATAAACCTATCAAGAGCTGTCCCTACGGGAGAGGCTAACTGTTCGTTCATAATGGGAGGATTGGTCTTAGGGAGCATTTTTACTCTTGCATATATCCGTACAAGGAGGCAAGTAATTCATTCTACAAACGCAAAAAACACACATTTCGTGCAATCGTTTGCAAAATACAGTAAAAAAAATGGATTTTTCAAATTCAAAACAGTATTTTTAAGGTTATTTTTCAAGTGTTTTCTTTTGTGTATAATATTGGCTATCCAAGACTTTTTCTACCGTACACAATTAAAATTGTTTTTTTATCTGTTTGCAACTATTCGAAAACTAAGGGAGTCCTTAGTTTATAAAAACCAATATACCTTATGAAATTTAGCCTACTATTGATAGCTTTCCTCTTTATTACTTTGGGCATTTTTGCGCAAATCCCAAACTTGCCTACCCCTCCCGACGTAACTAAATTACAAATTTTGCGTGGTATTCCAAGACATCATGCGGTTTCAGTAGAGTTTTTGGCTCCTTTATTCCGTCATTTTACGGTTGGACATGAAATGGAAATTAAAAAAGATATTTCCCTTGAAAGTAAAGTAGGCGTTATCTTTGGCGGTCCAGTGTCAATGAATCCTGACCAAAACTACAAACAATATGGTGGGTTTGTACGAACAGGCGTAAAGTTTTATCGTGATTTTCGGACACGCAGTTTCTTGTTTCGAAGAGAAAGAGAACACAAAGAACGAGGTACTTTCGAGGGAATGTATGTGAAGCCTGAAATTGTAATCGGATATTTTAGTGAAGAAAGCATAAGCCCTACTAACTATTATAGTTCCTATTCGACTCCTACCATTGCTCCTACCACCCAAAGAAATAACACCTTCGCAGCCGCTATTTTGGTGAATTTTGGTAGGCAATATCTGTACGGAAAACGTATATTGGTAGGTTATGAAGCAGGTATAGGCTACGCCTTCAGCAATGAAAATATGAATAATAGTGT
>JAYTNK010000196.1:0-3512 GCA_043748375.1 Cytophagales bacterium | reverse complement strand
CAAGGCTACAAAAGTGGCTGTATTTTTGATACCTTACCCTACAATTATCTTTTTTTACTAAAACTTACACAAGGTATGAAGTCAAGCGTCCACAACATGGCAAAAGGACTACTTTTTATAGCCCTCCTTACCCTCAGCACAGCAGGGTTTGCCTTCCGCAAAACTCCCAAATCCGATACAGACAGCACCGAGAGAGCTGAAAAAGCGTTGTTCGACAGCCTCTCCAAAGAACTATACGGGTTTATCCCTACAGTTCACCCTCAAATCGTAAAAGAGCGGTTAGCTTGCATGAATACGACTATAAAAATGACGTATAACTCAAGTCTTATCAAAATTATTGAATATTACACAGTTCGCCAACGCGATTATACACAAACTATCTTAGAAAAGAGTAGCTTCTATTTCCCAATTTTTGAGGAGGCATTGCGCCGTCACAATATGCCAGACGAACTAAAATACCTGTCTATTGTAGAATCTGCACTCATTCCTAAAGCTGCATCTTGGGCGGCTGCAGTAGGTTTATGGCAGTTTATACCTTCTACAGGCAAAGAATATGGCTTGCAACAAGATTGGTATATTGACGAACGTATGGACATCTATAAATCAACAGATGCTGCGTGTCGCTACCTAAAATTCCTTTACAACTACCATGGCGATTGGCAACTTGCCCTTGCCGCCTATAATTGCGGACCTGGTCGAGTCGATTGGGCTGTAAAACGTGCAGGAGGCAAGCAAGCTGACTTTTGGTCAATTTACAATTACCTTCCTCAAGAAACGCGTGGTTATGTACCCGCATTTATTGCCGTTTGTTACTCCATGCATTTCTCAAAAGACCATTTCTTGGTAGCCAAAAATCCGCATAAGCCCATTCCTGCTGATACTATCTTGGTAAATCAATTCTTAAATTTAGAAGAATTTGCCAAACAAATAGAAGTACCCAAAGAAGAAATAGAGTTATTGAACACGCATTTGAAGAAAAATGCCGTTCCCGCCTATCAAAAGAACTACCCTGTCCGCTTTCCTGCCCACAAACGCGAATACCTAAACGCTAATCGCCAAGCCATTCTAAATGCTTCGCGCTTTGCCAGCCAACGCCAATTATATTATAATGCGGGTACAGACAATGAAACAAGCGGTACGGAAGGACGTACCAAAACATTCCATAAAGTAGCCGCAGGCGAGTCGTTAGGACTTATTGCCCTGAAATATGGCGTAACCGTTACAAACTTGCGCGTGTGGAATCAAATGGCAAATGATTGGATTTATCCTAATCAACAAGTAGCTGTTTGGGTGAAAGAACTCCCCAAAATTGCCGAAAAACAAGCCATTCAACTTAATACGAATACAACACAGGCAAAAGTTCAACAACCTACTACTATACAACCTCAACCTGCGGTTGTAAAAGGGTATAAGTATCACACTATCAAAAATGGTGATACACTTTGGGACCTTACTGTAAAATATAAAGTGGCTTCAGTTGACCAACTTAAACGTTGGAATAACTTTACAAACCGCTCTATGCTTAACCCAGGACAAACACTTATCGTGGGTGTAAACTAATTATAATAATAGACTTCCTGCGAAAGTACCTTTTCCCTCTATCAAAATGGAGAGAGGACAGGGTGTGAGGCTTCTAAAAAGCATTTTCGCAAGAAGTCTATTATAATAATAATAATAACGTGTCAAAGGCTTATTGCCTTTGACATTTTTTGGCTATACTGAAACTTTTTTGCCTCCTAAATAGTTGTATATACAAATATCCAAATAAAAAAACATGAAAATTACCGTAATTCTTGGCAGTGTGCGTGAAGGCAGGCAAAGCCATAAAGTAGCTATTGAGCTTGCAAATAAGTTTGCAACACAAAATGAAATAGCCGTAGAGCTGATAGATTTAGCAGACCTGAACTTGCCTATGATGACCGAAAGAATAAGCAAAATGGCAAACCCACCCGAAAACATAACGCAATTTTCGCAAAGTGTAGAAAATGCAGATGCCATTGTATTTGTTTCCCCAGAATATAATGGTAGTTATACAGGTGTTTTGAAAAATGCGATTGATTATTTGTTCAAAGAATTTCAACGCAAGCCAATAGGTGTGGTAGCAGTAGCCGCAGGCAAGTTCGGGGGCATCAATGCTTCGCATCTAATGCAAACCTTAGTCCTCTCGTTAGGGGCATTTCCTATGCCTATGAAGTTATTAGTGCCATTTGTTCAAAATGCTTTTGATACAGAAGGAAACTTAATAGATGAAACACTCACTAAGAGCTTTGACAGCTTTGTGAAAGAGTTTATTTGGTTTGCAGAAGCTATTACTTTGCACAAACAACGCGTGCTAACACAAGTATAGTGCTACACAAGTATGACGTAATAAAACTGATTATTTTTTTATATTTCTTTTTTTCGTTATGTTTGTAAAAAAAATGATAGTATGGAAGTGAAAATAGCCGAATCTTGGAAGCAACGCCTTGAAACCGAATTTGAGAAACCTTATTTTGCGCAGCTTACAGAGTTTGTGCGAAAAGAATACCAAGACCAAACGATTTACCCGCCTGCAAACCTTATTTTCAATGCCTTTGATAAATGCTCTTTTGAGGATACCAAAGTTGTTGTTTTGGGGCAGGACCCTTATCATGGGGCAGGGCAGGCGAATGGATTGTGCTTTTCAGTAGCCGATGGCGTGCGCGTACCACCTTCTTTAGTTAACATTTTCAAAGAAATAAAGGAGGATATTGGCAGGTCTGCCCCAAAAACAGGCAATCTTGAGCGGTGGGCTTCACAAGGCGTGATGCTTTTGAATGCCACCCTTACTGTGAGAGCAGGACAGGCAGGCTCGCATCAAAATAAAGGATGGGAAACCTTTACAGACGCGATAGTTAAACTATTAGCCGATGAAAAAGAACACCTCGTCTTTATGCTTTGGGGGGCATACGCACATAAAAAAGGGGGCATGATTGATGCCACTAAACATCTCATTTTGAAATCTCCGCACCCTTCACCTATGGCAACAGGTTTTCAAGGTAATAAGCATTTTAGCCAAGCCAATGCCTATTTATTGGCAGAAGGACTTCAGGAAATACATTGGTAAAAGCCTCCATTATTTACTTTTTTACAGCTTGTCAAATGATTGATAGCTGTAAAAAAGCTTTTTTATACCTAATCTATTGGTACGAGGGGGGTTATATCATCTCGAAAGCGTTCTATCCACATGATTTCAGCATCTGTGATACCTGAAACACCCGCTACTTTTTCTAACAAAGCCACAAAATGCTCTACCAAAGCAACTGTAAGCGCGTATTTGTTTTGCTTAATTGTAAACAATACATGGTTATAGGCCTGTTCTATAGATAATTTATTGTCTGTAGGTTGATTTACAAGGGCTTCGAATCGGTCTTGCGCTACCCATGCATCTTTGCCTAACTCTTCTTTAGCGGCTTCCGAGAAAACTAATTTCTCAAGACTTGTGATACGAGAGTCTTGGGAGGCAAGTGCGTAGGCTATTTCGCCAATAGCTC
>JAYTNK010000195.1:0-1961 GCA_043748375.1 Cytophagales bacterium | reverse complement strand
CCTTTGCCCTGTAATCGTTGTCTGATAGGGCAAAAATGAACGCTTGGGTAGTTTCGTGTAACTTTGTACCATTTTCTTTTTTAAAGCCAACGTAAGCCTTAAATTGGGAAAAAACGTAATCTTCTAAATCTGATTCGATATTCAACTGCTTGCCTACGTCGCGAATAGCTTGCCTGATACGTAGGTGTGTTTGTTCATTATCGGGTTGTCCGAAGTAGGCGAGCATTTCGCTGTAGTATTTGTTATCCCGTTCAATGATTTCGATTTTTTTTGCCTCCCCTTCTTTGTATGTAGTCTTTGTATCTGTAGTCTTTGTATATGAGTAACTTTCGTTTATACCTTCCTTACCTTTCGTTGATACCCTCAAGTAACTTTCGTTTACACCCTCCTTACCTTTCGTTGATACCTCTAAGGAGCTTATTTTTATTATTTTCGCTGGCACAATATCAATAAATTGCCTTTTTTGAATGATTAAATCGCCTTTTCGCACATCAGCGAACTCCCTTGTTATCAGGGATAAATCAACAAGTCTATTTAAAGCCTCATTGACGCTTTTTTCAGAAAATTTGTACTTTTTAGAAAAGTCTGAAGTTTGCTTTTGCAATTTCTTACCCGCAAATTTTTGCGCGTAGCCTATCAAGTTATTCTCTTCATATATAGGCATCAGTTTATGCCAATACACGATTTCAGACAGCAACACGATGGCAAGCAAATCAGCCGATCCAGCCTTATTTGTAATGTTTTCATACCAAGTATCGGGTATAGCAGTCACGCCTTCAAATTTCAAATTAGCTATCGCTAAAACACTTTCTGAGGCTTTGATAATATGGATATTTTCCATTGTAGAAGTTTGAATGGGTACATTATTTTAAGTTTTTTGCAAGTGAACAAAGTACTTGCAAAAAACTTGTAAACAACAGAGGTGGTTTATGCTATGGCTTCGATGGCTTTCAAATTGCCATCTATTTCTACAATAAGCCCTTTCGTTTTTAGGGCATCAAGTGCCTCCTCAAATTCGTTTTCTGTGAAGCACAAATAAGTGAAAGCGTGATGCTTGTCAATGCCATCTTCTGCGCTTTTACAAATGAGGCAATACAGAATGTTAGCCGTTACACTACCTGTCAAGGTATTCAATTGTGGGTGATAGATGATTCTATCGGACATTATTTTTATTATATCCATTTTTTTAGGGTTTTAAAGTGGGTTTTCGTATTCGTACAATACTTTCTTTTCAATGCTGTCAAAAAGTGTTTCTGCCTCTTTGAAGCAGGCGAGGGTTTGCGTGAGGATAGAATAGATATCTATCTCGCCTGCCAATATTCGCTTCACTTGTAGGCAAGGCAAGGCTTTCTTGTCGTAGGTAGCCCACACCGTTAGTTTTTGTAGTTCGGCTTCGATAGTGTCGCGCCATATATCTTTCTTGCTTTCAATTACCACTTTTATAGACATCGGATAAGCTACGACAGTGGTCATTTTTTCCAAGCCTACATTATGTTGGTGTGGGTGTTTGGCTTCCCATTCTTTTCGAGTGTAAAGCGCGTCTTCGTCAGAATACATGGCGATGTAGGATAGTATCAGCGTATTCATTTCGCTGTCGCTCAGGTCATCGGGTGTGGTGAAGGTAGTGCAAGGACGTTTATGCCCCCAGTCTTCATCATAAGTATAAGCGCAATCTTCATTAGCATACTCAAACTCCTGCAACATCTCTTTATCAATGTCGATGGCGTAAATGCCGCTGTCAGGCGAAGTGCTGTAAAATACAGCGGACAACGTGCCTGCATTAAATTCTTTGCGCAGGACTTTTATGGAAGTGGGTGTGAGGGGAGAAGACATATCGCTTAGTTTTTGTTTAATTGACAGTGCAAACATAACACATAAAATACACTTATGCAAATAAAATACTTAAATAAGAATATTTTATTTAAAATAAAAAATTACAAATGAGCTTGTGCCAACGTTGG
>JAYTNK010000194.1:0-1552 GCA_043748375.1 Cytophagales bacterium | reverse complement strand
ACACCACTAAACACCAATCGCAACTATTAGCTATGGCTATAGGAATCTATGAAGCTGTTATGAACTTCAACGAAACTGGTCAAATAGTGCTTATGACTGCACGTGGCAAAAATGTGGTTAAACAATTCACCAAAGAACAAAACTTTCAAGAAGTTGAAACTTTTATAAGCCACAGGCTCAAATAAAGTAGCGAAATGGTGAGGTAGTGAAGCGGTAAAACCTTCACTCCTCGCTACCTCGCTCGTTTATTCACTTATTCACTCTTTTCGTCATGTCTAAACTTTCTCAACTCCAACTTAGAAAATTGCAGGAAATTGAGCGCGATACTGAATTTAAAAATGAACTCAGTCATAGAAAACGTGCGCAAAACCAAAAAACAGGCATTTTGCAACGTATCAATCTTGGATATTTACACTATTACGATTTTCCCAATAATTCAGGAGGTGAGCAATTATGTTTGATGTTGGTGGAACAAAACCATGGAGTAAATAGCAAACAACGCGCTGCCTTGCAACGTTTAACCTATACATTGCTGAATAAAGGCTGGGCAAGTTGGTTGAACGATGGGCGTATCGTGAATGCTCTCGCCGCTGTAGCAAAATACGAAAATACATGGCAAAATGATTTGACCGCTTACAAACCTATTTCACATAATGCTTACCGCGAATTTGCACACTTATTACGTTATTTATTTGCTGAATATCCAATACCTGTTTTTCTTGATACCGCATTTTACTATCAAAACGATACGCATATCCGCTGGTATTTACACTTAGCGCGTGGTGGTAGTGTACGCACACTGGATAATATGCCGTTGCATCTTACCCAAAAAATGCGGCACTATTTTCTGCAAGCTCCAGCGGAGGCGACTATTCCTCAAGCATTGCGTTATGCACAGGTATTGGGCTTGGGTGGCTCACGCCGTTTGGCTCGGCTTGTAATGCAAACGCGCTTAGGTGAAAATTTCGATAATGAGGTTTTTTGGGAAACAGTGTTAGTTTTTTTAGTACAAAACCAAATGCTTGACCCTGTTTATGTACCTTCCATTATAGATTTTTTGCAATACATGAAGTATGAAAATCAAGAAGTGATAGATGAAAATGGCAGAACCCAATACTTGCCTGCCCCCGACCATGCGTTTAGTATGAAAGGGCGAACTGTAGTGGCACTTTTACGTTTGGTGGAGATTTGGGAAATCGTATCCAAAAAAGCCGCCACACCCAAAACTGAAGCACCCAACTGGAACGGTCTGCCCTTGCCTGATTTTTCATGGACAGAGGGCGAAGGCTTGCAAAGTGTTACATACCGCATCAAGCAAATTCGTACGATTTATGCTTTGCGAGAAGAAGGGCGTATCATGAGTCATTGTGTAGCTACTTATTGTGGTTCGTGCATAAATGGTGTAACGTCCATTTGGTCAATGTCTTGCGAAGATGCGTGCGGAAATAGCAAACGCTTGATAACTATAGAATTGAACAAGGCATTGCAAATTCAACAAGCGCGAGGTAATTGCAATTATATGCCTGAAAAGAAAGCATACGAGTTACTATTA
>JAYTNK010000193.1:0-4551 GCA_043748375.1 Cytophagales bacterium | reverse complement strand
GTTGTGGATAGTATTATGGAATAAACGCAAACGCACTAAGTAGTTTTTCCTGCTTCAAATTTGATAGGGGCATATTTGCAAAGTCTGTTTATTTACGTATTTTTGCAAATCTTAACTATCTAAGTTTATGAAGTCGTTGCATTTATTGCTTTTTGTAGGGTGTGTATGCTTAATCGGGTGTTCGCCCCTGCCTTCTATGCGGTGTATTCCCAATGATGTTTTTTATGCCTCGCGCGCCAACGTGTTGCGAGCTACGTATCAAGTGTTGGAATGGAAAGAGCTATTGAAAAAAGAATTGGATATTGACCTTGCCAAAGACACAATAGCCAAACCTTTCTTCTTAGCAAGTGGTAAACCTTATATATTTGGCAACATATTGCAAAACGAAAAAAACTATACGGCACTTTCTATTTTATTGTTGAGTAAACGCAATTTAGAGAAATTTTTAAAAAGCCTGAACCCAAACTTGCCTATAGAAAGTTTTAAGGATTATAAATTCACTTTAAAAAATCGTAGTATGCTTGCTTGGAATCGCAAGCACTTACTCTATATAAACGCTGCTCATGCAGAAAATGAGAATCAACTACGTGAATTATTTAAAACATTGGTTACGCTCAAAAAAAATGAAATGCTGATAGAAACCAATGAAAATTTTAAAAAAGCACTAAAAAATACCAAAGACGTTGCCCTTTGGCTCAATGTAGCTAAAGTAAATAATGCTCCGAAAATAAAAGAATGGGTAGATGACTTGAAGCTAAATGATAATTATATGCACATTCAAGCAAACTTTGATGATGGGCAAATAAGTGTAGCTACTCAATATTTTACCAATCCAACCCTTTTTAAAGACTATCAAACCTTACTTTCTGGCTCTGTAAATAAATCGCTTTTGAGTAATCTGCCTTTGCAAAAACCTGCTATGGTTTTGGGAATAGGCGTAAAGTCAGAAGGTATTGCCCAATTTTTGAAAGACATCAAATTTACACAAAAAGCCACTAACCTTATAACCTCTATTACACTTACTTTTGAACAATTTATTAAGATGTTTAGTGGTGATGCGGTTATAGCCCTCAAAGATATTGCAAGTCTTGAACATTTACTGCCTCATGACTCTGTGCGCGAAACACGTCATACCTCCGACATGGTACTCGGTATAGGTATTAAAGAGAGGGCAATTTATGAAACACTGAAAAAAAACTTACTTGAAACGGGTGCTTTGGAAGATAAACAAGACCATTTCACATTTTTTGGAGAAATATACGTCTTGGAGCGCGATAGCATGGTTTATTTTACCAAAAACGAAATGGTCAAAAACGACTTCGTACAAAAGGTAAAATTTGATAATCCCAAATTGCTTGAGTTCGTTTCCGATAATTGGTTTTTCTTACACGTAGATGAAAAAATAGGCGAAAAGGCATTGGAAGGTAAGTCCATGTTTAAAGAAGTTGCGCGTAACTTGCTCAAAAAAGAAGCTTTAAAACTCGAGTCGGCTACTATCCAAATCGCGAATAAACGAAAAAATGAAAAAGGGGCCGCAGATGCTTTTGTATTTCTGAAAGACAAAAACGCGAATTCGCTCATAGCTATGATAGAAGTGTTGAGGGAAATCGTTTATCAAACTAAAATGCGTCTTGACCCCAATCACCCGCGTAATCAGCCAGAAAAGAAGAATTAACACACTTGTTGATTGTTGTTTTATCTTGCCTGCCCACAAGGAGCGCAGGCAAGGGGCTAACTTAGTTACGCATTTGCGATATCATAAAGCAAATTATTTACCTCATCAAAGGTCATAATTTTATGCGTTGTTAGAGCATCAATAGCTTGATTGATAGCTACATACAAAGTGCGTTCACCAAAGACTGTATCTTCCATACCCATACAAGCGTTCAATACATTGTAAGCACTGTAGAATGTTTTTAATACTGCATCAGGCAATTCCCAGTCGCCATCTTGCAAGGAGACTATGGGGTCAAGGAATTTTTCAGAAAGCATATTAAAGTTAGTCTTTTGTTCAGGTGATGTATCAGCCTCGACTTCTGTGAGTGTATCGAGAAGCAAGTTTTTGTCGACTGTATGTGCCAATCCTACCACCGAGTCATGGTAGGCAAGTCCCTTTTGGTTTTTAGAAACGTATTCGTTCCAAATAGGAAGCGTAAGACGCAATAAATGGGTAGCGGTTGGTAGCTTTTTGTCTGCAGGCAAGGTATCCAAAAAATCATAAAGAGCCATAATTGATACAAGAAGTTGGTACGGGCAAATTTATTTTGAAGTGCATTTTTGAATAGACTTCTTGCGAAAGTGTTTTTTAGAAGCCTCACACCCTGCCCTCCATTTTGAGAGAGGGAAAAGGTACTTTCGCAGGAAGTCTAATGAAATATAGGACTTTTGCTTTTCCATGAAATGAGAGATTTGGGCAAAAAATCTATAAGAGGGGCATTTGGAGAGAGAAAGAAAGGTTAAAAAGGCAACAAGCGAAAGTCCTATTCTTCAATACGCTTCGCTCAATGTTATAAACGCCAAATAAGCAGTTTTTTAGCCTCAAAAAACCAACAGAAGCGTTGATTGATATACAAAAATAAAGGTGAGGCGGCACTTGGTAAAGGCATAGCGATTCTTTTTTCTATTATTGCCTTATTCGTTTCGTATAGCGGGTAGGCGAGGAGCTGTTGATTGTCCACTGTCCAAATCTTCTCTGCATATAAATAAGCATGGGTAGGGTAGGAGAGGCGTTGCAAAAAAATTCCGAAATAATCAAATACCCAAATACGACCTTGTCTATCAAAAACATAAAGTCTATTTTCATACCCTTGCATAGCCACTATATCTATGTCTGCTTCTTGCAACTCGGCAATACTCACCAAATTAGTTTGCAACATAATCTCTTCTGTAAGTGGGTTATATTTTTTGAGCGTCATGTCTTGCGAATCCCAAATCCAAAGCGTTTGGTCAGCATTCCAAGCTACAGTTTGAGCGAAGCCAATTTTGTCTGAATTCAAACGATGACTTTCTATTGGTTGCAAAAAGCGATTAAAGGTTGTAAAACTTTGCGTATCTTGGTAAAAAGCAAATACTCGCCTACCAAACCGCGCCTCAAGTGCCGTAACTTCTGCCACATTGGTAGGCGAATAGTACATTACTTGCCTGCCCGTACTGTCATATTGCCGAATAACGCCCTTGCCTTCGGCTACATACACCCCTTCTGAAACATTTGCTGAAATGCAGGTAGGCAAGGCAGGCAAGCTGATTTCGTATAACTTAATAGGCGTTTGGGCAGGCAAGAGCAGGCAGCTTTGCGCATATATTAAAACCCAAATTGCGGTAAAATATAAAACCTTCATACCTCTTAAACAAAAAATAAAAAAAAACATTCAAAAATATTTGCATGATAGAAAATATCACTACATTTGCGCATACTTAAACCCTAACATACAGACCAATCATGGGCGTATTTGACTTTGGAGGCTTGTCAGCCGAAGACCTCGTTTCTCTTATTGAAGACGAAGAATTAGACATTGAAGACCTTGAAATTGAAGTGGACGGTGCCACAGTTACTGTTACAGGAACTGCTGCAGATGACAGCACTCGCAAAAAAGCACTCAAAATACTCGAAGCCGCAGAAGGTGTCGAATCGGTTGATGACCAAATGGACGTTTATGAAGGCGACGAAGACGAAGAAGAAGAGGAAGAAGACGGCGGCTCGGAAACAGACGGCAACGTCTATACTGTGAAGTCAGGCGACACCCTTTGGGGAATTGCCGAGAAGCATTACGGCAATGGCGCAAGATATATGGAAATCTTCGAAGCGAACAAACAACTTTGGAAAGCGTACAAAAACGATCCAAACGTTTTGTATCCTGGTTGGGAACTTACCATTCCTTAACAAGGCTGTCTTTAGCAACACAAGGAATTATCGCCACACTGGTCGATAGTTCCTTGTTTTTTGTCGATTATTTTGATATTTATTCATTGTTTTTTGTTACCTTTGCACTTGAATTTTATTCATTTCCTTAAAATCATGAACGAGAACAATTTTCTAAACGAAAACGAGGACACCCGCACCTCATACCTTGTAGTAGTAGCTACCGCCGCTACAGCTGACCGCCAAAATACACCTGAAGAAATCGCATTCGTCGATCAAATGGCAGTAGCCGCAAACCTTACAGAGGCAAACCGCACACTCGTTACACAAGCAGTCGAAAATGCAGGCAATGCAGACATCGCAACGCACATCGCAAAATTTAAGGACAATGACCTCAAATTCTCGCTCGTTACCGATTTGCTAAATCTCTCGTATGCTGATGGCAAATTGAGCGATACTGAGGTAGCTGAAATCAACAAAGTTACAACCGCACTTGGTATCACGCAAGACCAATTCAACGCATTGAAGCAATATGTAGAGGCAAGCAATAGCGAAGCAAGCAAAGAAAACGGTAATGCACTTATTACTGCTGATGGGCAAGCCAAAGAACAATCAGGTAATTTCTTAGACAAAGTAGGTTTGACAAGCGTATTCAAAAACCTTGGTATTCCCACCACAAATTTCGCTTCAGG
>JAYTNK010000192.1:0-1853 GCA_043748375.1 Cytophagales bacterium | reverse complement strand
CTTTGAGGTGTTTTTCAGTAGGGTTTTTGATACTATAGTAACTTGCCTGCGAGTCTTGCTCTTTTTTCGCACCTTTCAAGTTCACGCTTATCGTGGTTTCAGGCAAGTGCGCCACACGAATATACACCTCCAAAGGTTCAGTGGTAGGCAAGTCCATTTCAAGCACGCGGTCAAGTGGCGTTTCGAGCAAATTCACGTCATAGCCTATCACAATTCTATGCTGTTTTTGAGGTTGTAGCGGATAGACTTTGCAGTTGAAAATGTCCGCACCTGCCCATTCAGCGAGCAAAGGGTCGACTCGTTCATTTACAGTAGCTTCGTAGGCTTCTACCGCTTTCACTTTCGGCACAACTCTTGCCTGCTTTACGTCCTGCCAATATTGCTGCCTTACTGCCTCCACCATTTCAGGCGCAAGGTTTAGGTTTCTGCCTTCTTCATAATCTACAAAAATCACATTTTGACGTGTCCGTTTCCTACTATTTTTATCAACATACACATCTGTCCCAAACGCAAAATAATAAGGCGAAGCTCCATTAGGCAGTTTCATCTGAAAATTACCTTCCAAAATCTGTTTTTCTTTGTTATACACAATAGCCTCTATCAAGACTCGCGCCCTAAAGCCTTCCACTTGAATAGCCACTTGTATCCCACGAGTTTCTAAGGTATCAGAGTCGCCTACACGCACTCTCAACTGATTGTCATTAATGCCCGACCTTGCCCATGTCTTGAAAGGCTTGCCTACACCTTGTGTAATTTGCAAACCCGCCGCTCTGCCACTAAGTATTTGGTCATACGAAGCTATTGAAACTGTGGATTTTTCGCTTTTCATCTCGCGATAGCCTGTAACTACTACCTCCTGAAGCTTATTTTCTTCTTCTAAAATAACATCAATGCGTGTCTGGTCTTGTACCAATACTTCTTTGTCTTTATAACCAAGAAATGAAAACTTAAGCGTATTGCCTTTGACAACACGAAGGCTATAATTGCCATCAACGTCTGTTGTTGTGCCAGAAGTTGTGCCTTTGATAAGTACAGAAGCACCAGGTATTGTTTCTTTCCTTTCGTCTGTAACCTTGCCTGTGATAAGGCGGTCTTGCGCAAAGGCAATAGGAGAAATGAGCAGTGCAAATAAGACTGCCAAGAGAGTTGAAATTTTGTTCATAGCTTTATTTTGGACTGGGTTGATTGGGTTGGTTATCCAAAACAAATGTAATCATCATTTTTGACAAAAGCAAGGATTTGTTCAAATAAACATGCACGCTTAGGGACAGAAAAAAAATAACTTGCTAATTTTGCTCATCTTTTCACCTTATACTTTGGGTTGTCTGACAATTTTTGTGGAGAGAAAAAGATGCTCATTTTGTCATGCTGAACGAAGTGAAGCATCTGTTAAATCTTTGATGCTGTATAATTCCATTTTTCGTATTTTACCTATTTGACTAAGCAAGTGCATATTTTTAATGTTGCACAATGCAAATTTTACCTCGTTAAGCCCATCAAAATCTAACATGTTTTGTAAATTTATAGCACAAAATCGTAATTCTATGTGGCTTAACTCTTTCAGCTTATAAATAACATCAAAATCTTTCTTACCAACTCCATAAATGGCTAAATGCTTCAGGTATTTGTGTTTGGCTAAAGGCTTTAAAGATACTTTTTGGTTTGTTGGATAGAGTATATCAAACTCATTTAAACTTTTGATGTCTTCTATGGGTTTTATATCTTTAAGATGTTCCCACCATATAATTAATCCGCCCAAATTGGGCATAAAACGCAGTACATTCAAATCAAACTCTCTTGGATGAGCAATGAAAATCTTCACATCTTGTCGCTTGCTAAAAATAGCTTCATCT
>JAYTNK010000191.1:0-3478 GCA_043748375.1 Cytophagales bacterium | reverse complement strand
GCCAACAATGGCGAAGAAAGGCTTTCTGTACTTTTCTAACACCGATAACAGCAAAAAAATGGATTTAATCAATATTTCACAAAATACTTTAGTTAAAGTATTTTACTTTAATTTTTACTTTGTTAGTGGAACAGCTTATAATATTAATGAGGAAATAGAAGCTGTATTTATAACAAAATCCCATATTGAAACTTATGATTTAAATTTAATAGTTCTTTTAAAAGATAAATCAAGCGAGAATACTTTAGATATGTCGTTAGCAATAGCTCAAGATTTTGAAGAACGGCTTTTTTTTAATCCACCTGGTGATATTAAAACAAACTTTTTTTATGAAAATACATATCATACACCATTAGAAACAGATGTTTTGTGTTGCCTTTTTGCTTGGAATGGTAAATACAGTGATTATAATTTTATTAATTTTGTTTGTAGTTTAAATCTTCAAAATATTTGTTTGAATGACAAACTTCAGGCAACATTAGTGCAAATGTTAGTTAATAGAATTCATGTGTCTACTAGAAATATAAGGTACTTGTATGATTCTGTAAAAAAACACATCACAATAACATTTTTTCATTATTCGAATAATTACGAAGAACAATATTTTTTGATAGAAGATATGTTAGTTATACTTTCCAATATAATAACTATTACTTTTAATATTGTAAATATTTTGTTTTATGAAGAAATTCTATATGATATTATACAAATTAAACAAGGAGAAATTAGTTTGTTCGGATCGGGTGTGCTTCCCCCAGCGGCGCAAGCGTAACATAGGCAAAAAAGTTATCCCCAGTCCGTTTCTGCCGTTATTGGTGTTTCGGAAAATCAGGCGTAATTTTGTTCTATAGCTACACTTCCCTACCCCACGCAAAAGCTGTTGGTTAATTCCTATGATATTTGCAAATTTTTGTTGTTTTTTTGCTTTTATTATTTTTAAATTTTCCAAAGGCTACTTGCACCTTTTCAATAGTAAATTTCAATCTTAACTCAAAATATCCGATATTCATTTTTTGACACCTGAATTTTTGTTTCATTTTCAACAACAGCCCATTTAGGTTATTTTACAAACTTTCTAAGAAACGCAAAAGGGCTTGTCGCTCTGTTTTAGACAGATTTTTGAAATGGTTTTTGCTTGCCTGCGCCTCGCCTGCGTGCCATAAAATAGCTTCCTCTGCGTTTCGCGCCCTGCCATCATGCAATAGAAAAGTATGCTTGTTTACGGTGCGTATCAAGCCCAAACCCCAAAGTGGCGGAGTGCGCCATTCGCGCCCATTGGCTTGAAAATCAGGGCGATTGTCTGCCAAATCTTCGCCTAAATCGTGCAAAAGTAGGTCTGTATAAGGTCTGATAGTTTGGTTATTGAGTTGTGAAAATGGACTGCTCGTGCCTGTAGTCAGGGTAGGCAAGTGACAGGAATTACATTTTGCTTGTTGGAAAAGCATTTTGCCTTGTAAGACTTCTTGGTCTTGATAATCGCGGCGCGCAGGTACTGATAGCATTTGCTGGTAGAACACTATTTTTTCCAAATTTTCGTCCGAAATTTCAGGCGAGCCACCTGTAGGCAAGTTGCCATACAACGCTACTTGTGCAGGAGTCAAGCCTTCTTGTGGGAAAAGAGAAGTCGTGATACCCATATCGCCATTGAACGCGCCTGCGGTTTGTACCAAAAGTGAAGGTACATTTGCCTTCCACCCAAACTTGCCTACTGCCACACGCTGATGTTGAGTGTCCCAAACATAGTTTATCTTGCCTGAAATGCCGTCTTGATTGCTGTCTGCTTCATCTGCAAGGGCAGTAAGCGTACTTTCAGGTATATTTTCTAACAAACCCAAGCCCATCATTTGCGGAGCTATTCGAGGCGAAAACTCAACTTGTGGGTGAAAAGCTCCATAGTTCAAATCCGTAAATTGGTAAGTAGGTTTGCGCAGGCTGTACGGTGTTCCATCAGGATATTGCCCTGCTATTTCTTGGTAACTAATTTGCACCTTGCCTTCAGCATTTACCCCCAAAATGGCTTTTTCTTGAAATTGTCCGCCATAATTAGGTTCGTCCAAAGGTTCGCCATGCGTCCCCGCTCCTTGCCTACTCAACCTGAACAGCAAACCATTTAAGGGTTCTGTAGGCGAGATAGGCGGTCTTGCACGTCCATCTTTGAAATGGCAACTTCCGCAGGCTGTAGCATTGAACATCACTCCCAAACCATCAAGTGTTTGGACTGATGCAGGCGCAGTTACCCAATTACTTCTGAATAAGAAATTGCCTACCGAAAAGTCCGTATTTTGGTCTGAGTTCAAGCCTTTGGCTTGTTGTCCAAAGGCATTTTCAGAAAAATCGTTGGTAGTCAAAAAAGAACCGCCAGATAAATGCTCATTGGGTTCGGCTTCCAACAAAGGCTGTTCTTCTTTTACATTTCTACAAACTGTTACGCCAAAGAGCAATAAAGTAAGATATAATATCTTTTTCATGGATTCTATTGTTCTATACCTAAGGCTAAACTTACATCAGCCATTTTATCACTCAAAGTTTCGAGGGATTTTGCGGCTTCCAAGATTACATTTTTTTGGTTCAATATGGCTTGGTCAAAGGGGGCAGGCAAGGCATTTATTTTAGTTTCTGCGTCTGTAAAGTTTGCCTCCGCGCTGTTGCTTTTGGTAGCATTGCGCAACTTGCCTACCTCTGCGATGCTTCTGCCACTTATCACTTGTCCATTGGTGCGGGTATAAGTGCCAAAATAGACATTTTTGATTCCTTTGAAGTTCATTTTGATGTCGTTGTGCGTGTTGTCGCTGAAGCAAGAATGTTCGTTTTCTTGGTCATCTGTTTCTACAGCTACTTTCATGCGCTCGCCTGCCAACTCACCTTTAGAGAGGCTTCCTAAACCTGTGAAAATGTTTTTTACAGCCTTTTTGGGGTCTGCCAAAAATGTTTGCCTGTAAGAATCATTAGGTTTCCAAGCATTACGCACCTGTGCCAAATGATCGAGCAGAAGTTCAGTAACCGCCTTGAGATAAATTCCGCGCCTTGCCTGATTTTGGGCTGTCCCACCTGCCCCTGTTACGTAATCTGTGTAAGGGCGCGTACCTGCTGAAGTAGTGCTAAAGTCTTGCCCCCACAAAAGGAACTCTATAGCATGGTAACCTGTAGAAATATTGGTTTCGCCCCCAAGTTCGTTCTGGTCAATCAATAGTTGTTTGGTAATGGCAGGAAATGCAGTAGCATTGTTGATAATGCCTGAATTGGTATTGCCTTGCACATAGTCAATAAAATTTTCGTCAATAGGCCATGCATTCAAAAAACCCTCAACTCCGTCTGTGCCGTCAATTGGACCTCCATAAAAACGATAGGCTTCGGTTTGTCCATACGGCAGGCGAGCTTCTAACCATGCTGTTTTGCAAACATCAAACCTTGCCTGCGTAGGCGAGGCGACAAATTCATCAATGCGTTGCTTTAAAGTAGAAGCGGTATTGTAGCTATC
>JAYTNK010000190.1:0-2530 GCA_043748375.1 Cytophagales bacterium | reverse complement strand
GTAAGCGTCTGTTGGCATTGCCACATCACGCAAAAGTCCAATAACAGACGCTTACAGCGTGGCTAAAAGTGTGAAGTTATTTTTTATACGTTCCTTAGTAAAATACTGAAAGGCAATTATTTAACTGCGTACCTCGTACTTCTTATTTCGTACCTCTCTCTTAGCATTTTATTAACACTAAAAAAACGATTTTTTTTTGGAAATATCGAAAAAAAAAAGTACCTTTACGCATACCTATCAAGTATTGCTATGAAAAAATTCCTCTTACTTTTTACTTTTTGCGCTCTCATCGCCACACAAAGTTTTGCAGAGTTTGAATTCAACTTCAACTACAATTACTCACGCCCCGCAGGGCAAATGATGCAAAACATACGCGGCGTACACGGACTAAATATGTTAGTCGGCTATCAATTAAAAAAATTGCCACTGACAATAGGCGTAGATGTTGGCTACGGAGGCTACGGTTATCAAACACAACGCCAAGCTTATACGTTTGATGACGGCTCAATTACCGAAACCAACGTAAACGTGAGCAATAACATCTTTAACTTGATGCTAAACGCTAAAATTCACTACCCCAACGAAACAGCCGTACAACCATACGTGCAATTTCGCGGCGGATTGTCTAGTTTTTATACCACACTGGTTATCGAAGACCCAGAAGATATAGATGCCTGCCGCCCACTTGAAAGCACTATACTCAAATCCTCCTCTAATTTAGCGGGAAGTGTGGGAATTGGCATGAAAATTAATCTCTCGAAGTCGTCTGGCAAAAATCATACATTTGGCATCGACATTGGCTCAAATTATGTAGCAGGAGGACGCGTAAATTACATGAGTCTTAACAAATCGACTACCAATATCGCACCCGTAGGTGATGTAAGTGCTGAATTTATCAATACACACCACCAAGTTACGCACAAACACCACGTAGGATATATCTATAATACGCCTATTCGCTTCTTTGATTGGCATATAGGTATGTATATGCAGTTCTAACGGTTTAATTTTGCCCTTGCCTACCCCAAAATATGCCTGTAAAAGATAGCTGTTGGCTATTTTTACAGGTTTTTTTATGTATATCCTAAACCTTCACATCTCTCAGATAAAAAAATCCTTATGTTTACATTCTTGCAACAACTCGAAGCACACCCGCATAGACTTGCTATCTATGACAACAAGGGCGCATACACTTATCAACAGCTTTTAGATAAAGCACATTGTATTGCACAAGCATTATTGCAGCAAAACGAAGGCAAGTTACTTCATGAAGCCCGTGTAGCTTTTCAAGCCTTGCCTACCGCCGACTATGTAGCTATGTTGTGGGGTATTTGGCTGGCTGAAGGTATAGCCGTACCTGTTAGTTTAAGCTATCCTGCTCCAGAAGTGGCTTATTTACTCCAAAACGCAGAGGTAAATTATTGGCTTATAAACAATGATTATGAAACATTGAAGCATGAAGTAACAGCATTACATCATGCAACTGTCATCAATCTTGAAAGTATATATTTATTTCAAAAAAAGAAAGAAAATATAATACCCACAGTTCAACAAGACACACAAAATGCTCTTATTATTTACACAAGTGGCACTACAGGCAAGCCTAAAGGCGTAGTTTTAACGCACCAAAATTTGATTTCCCAAATAAAAACTTTAGTAAAGGCGTGGGAATGGACAAAAGACGACTTCACATTACATACATTGCCACTTCATCACATACATGGCATTGTAAATGTCTTACTTTGTGGGCTTTGGGCGGGAGCTTGTGTACATTTTGCTCCAAAATTTGAAGTAGAATATGTATGGCAATGCTTTATTAAAAACAATTATACGCTTTATATGGCTGTGCCAACTATTTATAACCGTTTAATTGAAAGCTGGGAAAAAGCAACAGATATAGAACAACAAATACGCAGGCAAGCTACTCAAAAAATGCGTCTTATGGTATCAGGCTCTGCTGCCTTGCCTACCAAAACCTTAGAAAAATGGCAAGAAATTAGTACGCATTTTCTTTTAGAACGCTATGGAATGACTGAAATTGGTATGGCTATTGCCAATCCTTTGCATAAAATCCGAAAGGCAGGCTCTATAGGTGTGCCTCTTGAGGGTGTGCAGGTAAGATTAGTAGATAATGAACAAATTATACACTTATCTGAAACAGTAGGCGAGTTGCAAATTAAAAGTGCGAGTGTATTTACGGCTTATTGGCAAAAACCTGAAGCAACTGCCGAGAGTTTTACTACAGATGGCTGGTTCAAAACAGGAGATATTGGCAGGCGAGATAAAGACGGCTATTATTATTTATTAGGACGTGAATCGGTAGATATATTAAAAACGGGCGGATATAAAGTTTCTGCACTTGAGATTGAAGCCGTTTTGCTTCAGCACCCTGCTATTGATGAGTGTGCTGTAATTGGTTTGCCTGATGCTGATTGGGGAGATAAAGTAGTGGCTATAATTGTGTGGAAAAAAGAAATGCCTGCACTTAGTTTGGTAGATTTGCGCGAATGGGCAAAAAAACTTCTTGCAC
>JAYTNK010000189.1:0-2703 GCA_043748375.1 Cytophagales bacterium | reverse complement strand
CATTTGCTTTTCAGACTTAGCTAAGTGCGTGAGAAACAAGGCTATACCTACCAAGGCATCACGTCCATAGTGCAATTCGGGATATATTACGCCGCCATTGCCTTCGCCCCCAATTACAGCCGAGATAGCCTTCATTTTTTTTACTACATTTACCTCGCCTACCGCTGAAGATTCATAGATTTGACCTGCTTTTAGGGTAATGTCGCGGAGAGCTTGTGTGGAAGATAGATTGGAAACAGTCGCTCCTGCGGTATGTTTTAATACATAATCGGCTATGGCAACTAAGGTGTATTCTTCTCCGAACATTTCGCCGTCCTCGCATACCAACGCAAGTCTGTCCACATCAGGGTCGACTACAATCCCTAAATCATATCCGCCTTTGGCTATTTCACGTGAGATGTCTGTTAGATTTTCAGGCAAGGGTTCGGGATTATGTGGGAACTGTCCGTTTGGTTCGCAATACATTTTGGTAACTTCTTGTACCCCTAAGGCTTCTAATAATTTAGGAATAGCAATGCCGCCTGTAGAATTTACAGCATCAAGAATTATTCTAAATCCTTTTTGTGTTATAGCTTCTTTATCAACTAAAGGCAAAGCAAGGATTTTGTCAATATGATTTTGCAGATGGAAGTCTTCACTATCGAGTGTATATGTACCAAAATTTTTAATTTCAACATATTCAAAGATTTGTTCGTCCGCAAGGTCGATGATGGTTTGTCCCGCTTCTGCATCAATGAATTCACCTTGTGCATTGAGCAATTTGAGCGCATTCCATTGGCTTGGGTTATGGCTGGCAGTGATAATAATACCTCCACCCGCTTGTACTTCTACAACTGCCATTTCAACAGTGGGTGTGGTAGAAAGAGCAAGGTCAAGCACATCTATTCCCATAGCTTGCAGGGTTGCGGCTACTATTTGGGTTATTAATGCGCCAGAAGTACGCGCATCACGTCCTATTACAACTTTGTGATTTTCTGTTTGTGTTTTTAGCCAGGTTCCGTAGGCAGAAGCAAACTTTACAAGGTCAAGGGGGCTAAGTGTTTCACCGCTTTTTCCACCAATTGTACCACGAATACCTGAGATAGACTTTATGAGTGTCATGACGCGCTATATATAATTTGTATTTTTAGCAAAGGTAGCACAAAAAACTGTCAAAACAAAACTATTTTCCAAGTTTGTAGATGAAAGGCTTCAAATTTTGAAGCAATCAAAAACTATATCCTCTTGTGGGTGCTACTACGACAACCAAAATCGCGAGATGATACTATAAAGCAATTTCCATTTTAAATTGTATTTTTTATATAAAACAATAAATTTGTAATGTGTGATTACTTAGCACCAAAAAAACAAAAGCCCATATAAAAAATGGGCGAGTTGTTTTTTTGGTTTGGTGAGGTAGAGGGGCAATTCCCCATTTTTCTTCATTTATATTTTTGCAATAACTCAAGCACGTTTTTCCTCTCTCAAAATGGAGAGAGGGCAGGGTGTGAAGCTTCTAAAAAACACTTTCGCAAGAAGTCTATTGGTTTTTTAAACCAAAAGTAATTATAGGAAAAGGCGAACGATTGACTAAATTTTCGGCAATACTGCCCGAAAACCATTTGGCTACTCCTGTACGTTGGCGCGTAGCGAGTGCAAGCATATCACACGCCTCATCTTGCATATAATTCAAAATGCCTTCTTCTGCCTCGCTATCGGCATATACATGAAAGGTGTAGTCTTTAAGTTTTGCCGTTTCTTGGAATTTTGCGTGCAACGCCTCTATTTCACGCTGTGTTTGGAAATTGCTAGCTGTATTGATATAAAGCACACGCAATTCACTACCCAACATTTCTTGGAAGTATTTAATTTGCTGAATCACCTTGTTACTAACGTCTTTTAAGTTAGTGGCAAACACCAATTTAGCGATAGGCAAAGTGGCTATTTCCGTTTTCACCGCTAAAATAGGGCAGGGAGCAAAACGAACAAGTTTTTCGGTATTTGATTCGTTCCATTGTCCTTGCCATGCCGTCATACCATGCGTACCCGATACCACAAAAGCGACATTGTCTTGCGCCAAATGTTTATTCAATACCTCAAATAAATAGCCTATGGTGGCTTCGTGTTCTATTTTGACTTCAGTGTGTAGCTTTTGAAGCTCATTTCTCAACTTCATATCTGCCATGTCTTGCAAATATTTCATGTACCTTTGCTCCAATTCTTGGTCAGAGAATACGCTTTCATGCGAGTTTTTGGTAATATGTGTTGGCTCCAAGATATGCAGTACCAATACCTTGGCTCGTAGGTGTTTGGCAAGGGTGATAGCTGTTTTAATAGCTATGTGGGCAGGTTTGGAAAAGTCCGTGGGGACAAGGATAGTTTTCATATCGTGTTAGATATATAGTATAAGCCTGCAAAATACGCATTTGTTTATTTATTTTATCGAAAATGATTGATTGTCTGATAATTTTTGTGGAGAGCAATACTGTAGAATAGCCTTTAGGCTGTTTGCAGGCTTTAAACGGCAGGATGGAAGCCCGCTGCTACAGACTTCCACAAAAATTGTTAGAGAACCAACTAAACTTGCCTACCATTATGGCAGGCAAGTATATGAAAGCTATTGGTTCTTCAAAAGTTATTACGGAAGTATGCCGAGAATTAGCCATGCTGTAAGCATCCGTTTGTTCCTTTAGCACTAACAAGGGATTCTTACAGCATGACTAC
>JAYTNK010000188.1:0-12693 GCA_043748375.1 Cytophagales bacterium | reverse complement strand
AACAGAAAGCTGAATTTGACCACCCAGAATTGAAAAAAGCAGTCGAGATAAAAGTCGATAACGAAAAGCGAAAGGTCGAATTAAAAGCGATTATAGATGATATTGATAAGTTTTTGAAAGAAACAGAAAACGACAAAGCTGCCGAAATAATAGCCAAACGAACAAGTATTAAGGTTAGAAGGCGTGAAATAAAAGTAGAAATCGATAAAATTGATAAAATAATAAACGAGCATAATAAATAATAATTCTTCTAAGATTTATATAATAGACTTCCTGCGAAAGTACCTTTTCCCTCTCTCAAAATGGAGAGAGGTCAGGGTGTGAGGCTTCTAAAAAACACTTTCGCAAGAAGTCTAATTAAACCCGCGATTTTAAGCGTGGAGTAGTAAGCAAAATTCAGGGTAATTTTCTAAGAACCATAAAAATATTAAAATAAATAAATATGCTTGATACAACTCTTGGTGCGGTATCCAACGCACTTAATCAATATATGCGCAACCGATTTGGCATAACCAAAGACAAGGTAAAACTTTCGGGTGTGATGCGCTCTGATGGAAACACGGCTACAGATGACGCAGAGAAAATAGCTGTAACCCTCGTAAGTATTCAACAAGAGCGCAATATTCGTAACAGCACACCTAATCCTGCTGATATGCCTGTGCATCTTACGTTATTGGTCTTGTTTTCCGTTTATTTTGGAGAAGGGGGTAGTTATGAGCAATCGCTCAAAGAACTTTCAGCTATCATCAGCTTTTTTCAGGCAAATAATGTATTGACACAGCAAAATGCGCCCGACTTGCCAGCCGAAGTAGATAAACTTGTGTTCAAGTTGGAGGCGCAAGCTATGAACGAACAGCAAAATATGTGGGCAATGCTCGGAGGCAAGCATGTGCCCTCAGTAGCTTATCGTGCTAGTATGGTGATGATTTCTGAAGGTAACAGTTCAATTATGGGACGAGTAGGCGTTGGTTTTTAAGCATAATTTATCAAATACCTCAAAAATACCCCACTCTCTCTCAAAATTGAAAGAGGGCAGGGCAGCGTTACAAGATAAACAATATTTGAAAAAATATGCTTTTAATCTTTCCCATTTCCACGCAAAGAACTCAAAAATAAACCTAATCCACCCACCATTAGTACCAAAATAACCATGAGTTGAAAAGCATTCATGTTGCGTAAGCTCATCTGTGTACTCGAAACAATGCCAAAAACCAAGGCAGCAACAGAGCCAAGCGTGATAATCCACCCTGCTAAGTTTTTGCTATTATAAAAAATCATGCCAACACCCAACATAAATGGTATGAATATAAAACCTGTCGTGACGCTTAAATTTGTATTGCCCATACGATACAAAGGCTGATTAAAACCAAAATGCACATGAACAGATTGCAAAAACAAATAAAGACCTCCAGAAAGCATGATGACACCCAACATAAAGCGAGATGTTTTGTCTGAACCACTAATCATAAAAATAGTATTTGAAATTTTAAACTGAGATTGATGCAAAGGTATGAAAAACATACAACTTCTCAAAAATCTACGCTTTTTTCAAAACTGAAAATATAACGTTATCGCAAAATACTGTAATTTACCTCCTTTATTTGCTACTAAGACTAATAAACCCTTTACACTTTCCATGAAAAAATATTTGTTTTTGAGCGCATTTGCTCTTGCCTCTTTTGCACAAGCACAAGAAAAGATAACCAACTGGCAAAACTTGGATTATAAAACAGATGGTGTGCGCGGTATCAGTACCGAAAAAGCCTACAACGAACTATTGAAAGGCAAAACATCTACCACTATTATTGTTGCGGTCATCGACTCAGGCACAGAGATTGACCACGAAGATTTGAAAGACATGATTTGGGTAAATCCCAAAGAAATTCCTAATAATGGAAAAGATGATGACAACAATGGCTATATTGATGACATCAATGGCTGGGATTTTCTTGGAGGAAAGGACGGTAAAGACGTAAGCCAAGATAACTATGAAGTAACACGTGAAATGGCTCGCCTACGCAAACTATACACGGGCAAGGACGTTGCCAAACTACCTACTAAAGAAAAAGCCTATTATGACAAAGTAGCTAAACTCTATGAGGAAAAAGCAGGCGAAAGCAAAGGCACATTGATGCAAATAAGCATGATGCAAAAAATGTACCTTGACGCAAACGCCAAAGTTAAAAAACACCTTAAAAAAGATGTATTCACGAAAGATGAAGTGGAAAACATTAAATCAGATGAAAAAGAGGTAAAAGAGGCTAAAAAAACTCTCTTGGGTATGATGGAGCGTGAGTTAGACGAAAAAGCCTTCGAAGAATACACAAAGCATTATGGTGATGCGCTTAAGTATGGCTATAACGAAGAATTTAATTCGCGTAGCGTAATAGGTGATGACTATGCCAACCTTAAAGAAAAAGGCTACGGCAACAATGAAGTAGAAGGTCCTGACGCTCAACATGGCACACACGTTGCAGGTATTATAGGCGCAAATCGCAAAAATAACTTGGGCGTGCAAGGAGTAGCCGATAATGTAAAACTTATGATACTCCGCACTGTACCCGATGGCGATGAACGTGATAAAGACATCGCAAACGCGATTATATATGCTGCAGACAATGGTGCAAGGGTGGTTAATATGAGCTTTGGCAAAAGTTTTTCTCCCAATAAATCACGTGTTGATGAAGCTGTAAAGTATGCTGAGAAAAAAGGTGTGTTACTTGTACATGCTGCAGGCAACGATGCTAAAGATGTAGATGTAGAAGACAACTTTCCTACTAAACGCATGCTAAACAAGAAAGTAGCTAAAAATTGGATAGAGGTAGGCGCAAGCGATATGGGTAAAACTATGGAAAAATTTACAGCGAACTTCTCTAACTATGGTCAAAAAACTGTAGATGTATTTGCACCAGGCGTAGATATTTATAATACAGTCCCTAACCAAAAATACGAGCATTTAAGTGGTACAAGCATGGCATCTCCTGTAGTTGCAGGTGCGGCGGCTTTAATACTGTCCTATTACCCACACCTTAACGTAGTACAATTAAAAGATATTCTGCTCAAATCGTCTATAAAATATATAGACCAAGTAAACAAACCTAATGAGGAGGGCAAACCTAGCATGATTGAATTTAATAAGTTGTCTATTACAGGTGGCATTATCAATGTGTACGAAGCCGTAAAAATGGCAGAAACCATAAAACCTAAAAAGTAATAAGCATACTATTGTTCAATAAATGCTATTTCGTCAGACATCATTTATTCGTTAAATACTTATTTTTGCTTAAACCTATAAGGTTTTTAAAATCTTATAGGTTTGAAAAAGCAGCAAATTAAGATTTATAGAATACTATTTAGTGTAGCCTTCCATTTTTTTAATTTACAATTACAAAAATTTGATAATCAACATTTTAACGATTGTAAAAACATTAAGTTATTCCATTTTTGCCGCTTATACTTTGCAGTAAAACACAATTAAAAAATATTTTAAAAAATAAATATGTTTTTTCTTGCATATATGGAAATTATGCTTTAGCTTTGCATCAAATTATTTACCACTGAGACGCAAGTCTCACCCTTGCCTAACGGTAAGGTTTTACCAACACCCAACACAATGAATACTGAAAAACAAACAGGAACTGTAAAGTTCTTCAATGGTGAAAAAGGCTTCGGCTTCATCAAACACGACAATTCAAATGAAGAAACATTTGTTCACAAAACTGGTCTAATCCACGATATCGAGGAAGGTGATCAAGTGAGCTTTACCCTTGAAAGAGGCAAAAAAGGCATGAACGCAGTAAATGTAGAGCGTATATAATTTATACCAACATTTTTTGTCAAAACAAAAACTATCCAAATTATTGGATAGTTTTTGTTCTTTAGGCTGTTTTATTTTTCGTCTATAGTAGATGGCTTGCCTACCTCATGGACATAGAAACGATAAAGCGTTAATTTTATTGGGTTTGTAGCGACAACTTTTTTAGGAGCGAAATTTCCAAATACCAAATATTTTTCTCCTCCTTGTGCTTGGTAGGCAAGGGTTATGGTTTCGTATTTATCCTTGCCTACTCGTATGCCCTGAAAATCTTTCCATTCTTTAGTATTATAATCGCCACCATTTTCGCGTTGGTATTTTTCAATTACCTCGCGCCTTCGCTTATAATTTTTTGCTTCAGGATTCCATTTAAAGCTGTACTTTTTTTGTGGCTTCAGACGTTCCTTATTTTCTTTAGGCGATTCAGGCAAAAAACAAAAGCCAAGCTCAGGCATATCGTTTTCTGCTAAGTTGTCCGTTTTGTCTTCATGCAAAAACTGACAAGTGATTTTGTAAGTCTTGCCTGCCTGCAAAGGTTCGTTCAAGTAAGTACCAAAAAAATATGGTTCTGATACATATAAATAAATACGTGCCAAGTCATCTTTTATTTTTTCAGCTATTCGATTACCGACTATTTTTTTGTGTAAGTTTCGCCAAATTACCCAACCGTCTATCTTGCTATACATGGCTGTGTCGCCCAACACCTTATTTACTACTTTTTCCAATTTGTCGGTAGGAATTAGATGCACAGAGGCATAGCCTGATTCTTTCAATAGTTTTGCCATGGCTTTTTCGTTCACGGTTACTTGAAAGGCTGGGTTTGGTACAAACTGTTTCGCTTTTGTTGCTTCTTGTGCGTAGGCACTTAGGCAGGCAAGATGCCAATAGATGACACCCCAATAACATACTCTTCTCATATTCATAAAAAACGGGTTATTTTTATACTCGACTTAATTTTTGGCATACTATTTTATGTCTTGCCTGTTTAGCAAACCTTTACGTATATACTCGTTTTTTGTTTTCTGTGGTAGATTAAAGTATAAACTCGCCTATCTAAACTTGCTTCTGTAGGTAGGCAAGTAGCAAATGTGCTTGTTTAAAATAAGTTCAAAAATTTAGCAAGATAATTTTTCTAAATTTGCCTATAGCTAAAACATTGATTTTCAATCAAAAAGATTAAATATTGAGCATTTAGAAAAAATAAATCGTTTTTTTTCTCAAAAAATTTGGTAGTTTCAAAAATACTGCCTAATTTTGTTAAACAATTAAACAATGTACACAGATTAACAGCTCAATAAATAAACAATGGGAAGACGCTATTATTCAACAAATTAACACGGGGAGTTACCAACTTTCCGATAAAAGCTCAAAAACATAACAAAAAGGCACGTCATTTGCTAAACATTTAAACATATTATCCTACACGCTTAATCGGAACACAGTCATGGTAACTTCACAAAAACGCGCGCCGAAGAAGGCTACTTCCAGCGCAAACGATTCAACCCAAACCCCTCGTCCCAATCCTACTATTGCCTCATCTACCTCTGCCCCCCGTACTGCTTTCGACATTGATGGCGCAAGTTTTACAGAAGTTTTCACTTCAAATATCATGAAAGGCTTGGTATTATTGCTCATTGTAGCATTCAATGTAGTAGTATTGAAAAATAGTTTTTTGCTCGCGGCACCCAAATCGGGTTTTTCAGGCGATATACAATTAGATGCCTTATTGTACGGTATTTGTATTTCGATACTTATGGTTATTGTCCTCTTTCATGAGGAGCGTTGGGACGATGCGTTGTGTCCTGGAGCTATAACTCTTTATTTAGACGCACTTATTTTAATTCTTTACACCAATTGGTTTGGCTGGTTTCTTGGCAGTTGGTGGACGCTTTGGCTCATGAGTGGCTTAATGACTATGCTTCCTGTAGTTGGACTATTCATTATGGTTGTCATGCTCAAAAAATAAATAAACTAATTTGTATCTCGATTTTCAATCCTACTTCTATATGACAACGCTATCCTTATTTTCGCCCAGAAGTTTTTTTGTAAAACTCACTGACATATTCCAAAAACGCGAAGTTGCGCCTATTACTATGTCGCCTTCGTATAATCTTCAGGAAGAAGCGCATGAATATGCGCAGCCTGAGCCTATGAAATCAAAACTAAACATAAACCTCGATGACCTGAAGGTTATCTCGACTGCCCTCCTTCACTATCGCCGCAACCTGAGCAAACAAGGTGATATTGAACGCGCTGAAGGTGTAGGACGTATTGACAAACAATTTTACGAACTCATACAATCTTTAGAAATACGGAGCGCCGCCTAAATTTTTTTAATCTAAACTTTTTATATTATGAAAACCCTTCATCCCTATCTTACTTTTTCAGGAAATTGCGAAGAAGCCATGCATTTTTACAAAGAAGCACTTGGCGCAGAAATTGTAGAGTTTCGTCGATTTGATGAGATGGATCCGAGCTTGCCTGCCGAGCAACAAAAGCTGGTTATGCATGCCAATTTGGTAATAGAAGGCATCAACTTTATGTTGTCAGATGCTATGCCCGACCAATTGGATAAACTTTCGACAGGAAGTAATTTCACGCTCACTATCGATTTGGATAGTGAAGACGAACAGAGCAAACTTTTTGAAGCGCTTTCACAAGGCGGGCAAATTACAATGCCTTTGATGGATACCGCTTGGAACGCTCGATTCGGAATGTTAATAGATAAATATGGTTTCTCATGGTCATTTAACTGTGACAAAAAATAAAAAATGTCGTCTTGAAGTGTCTGTGTCAATTTATTTTGACATAACAATCGAAAATCCTATACGCTTAGCGTGTAGGTTTTTTTTGCACATTTTTTAAGCCTGCCATAATTGGCAGGCTGTTTTTCCTAACGATTTCCTTCTGTATTTTTTTAAGTGAAAAGAGAAATTTGTCATTTTGAGCGAAGCTCAACATCTTGTTTTTCGTTCACAAATCCTCATTCAACAACGAGATGCTTCACTACGTTCAGCATGACAAATGCGCTATCACTAAAAATAATACAGAAGGAAATAAATTGGTTTTGGTTATCGGTCTTAGCGTTTCGCTAAGACCTACCAAAACCGCTCTTAATGCTTACTTGTAATTTTTATACTTTTTAAGTACAAAAGCGTTTCGCTTTCTTCATACGTCCAAGACCAAAAGGTGTATTTCTCTTGTGTTTTACAGAAGTATTTAATGCGATTAGCCAACGTTTCATTATCTTGATCAGTAAGTGGCAATTTAGCTTTATTTTTTTGCAAAATACGCAAAGTTTTGTCTGCTCTTGAGAGCATAAATTCCATATCTACTTCCTTGTATTTAGCAGGTTGTTGTGCATAATGGGCGATATTGTAGCGCACAATTTCCATGTCCCAATCTATACACGCCATAAAAACCAACATTAAATACACCGCCCATCCGTTGGTTTTCAGCAAGAAATAGCTTGTTCTTTTATCTTGTATTTTTATCCAGAGCGTAAACAGACCAACCAAAGTAAGCCCTAAGAAAATTAGCACGCCAATCCGTTTATATGCCAATCCTCTAAAAATCACATAGTAATAGGCTCGAATAGCCACTGAAAGCACTAAAATAGCATTTTGAATAATCCAAACGTAGGCTAAATACTTTAGCCAATCGTGATTTGGATAAAAATTCAAATTACGCCTAAACAAGTACAACATAATGCTAATCGACAATACAATACTGAAAATGAGCATATAAGTTCCCTCATGAAGTTGGGAGGCAAGGTTGCTATCGCGCAAGTAAGTAACATCGCCCAACCAAATATACTGCACATCTATCATATTCAATATACAAAGCAAGACATTAACCATTGCCATTAACATGATGCCTATGCGATATTCATTTCTTAGGGCAAGCATTTTAATAGGATAGGCAATCGATAAAGCAGGTTCTAAGGAGCGTTTGCGGATAATGACTTCCTCTTCTTTGTCTTCGTTCAAGCCCCAAAAACCTGCCATCTTCCAATTGTATAGGCAGGTAAATATGCCAAACGCACCTACAAGCACAAACAAAATATGCAGTGGTTCAATATGTGTCCACAACCTACTCGTCCAACGTAGCATTTTCTCAAAGCCTATGTCTATCAGTTGGCTAAAAATTGGATTCGCTACTTTAAAAATCAGGAAAAAAACCAAAAACACCCCTATAGGCACTGTCGCAATTTTTGTATATCGCCATACGATACGCAAGCGAGGATGGCTTGCCTGCCATTGTTTTGGCATAGCAAATAACCCGTCTAAAGCACCCGTAAGCGTGTTTTCTACCGCAACAAGTACGTAGGCGAGGGTGTAGTGTATTGCTTTCAAATGTGGCTGATGCGTAAGTACCACCGCTAATGCGAGTGAAACAAGGCAGGCAAGTTTTGCCACGAACGAGCCATGCCATACAACCATTGTGGCTGTAAGCAACGTACAAAACAACACGGCTATTGTACGTAAACGGTTTAGGCTATGCTTATAGTTCAGTACTGTAGCTACTAAAAGCAACGTGTTGAAAACTAATAGGTTAAGTCCTAATTTTTCTTGCCAAAATAGCCAATCAAATAGGACTACGAGCAAACCCCCAAGGGCAATTTGGTAATTTTTCATAAACTAACAATATTAAAAGTACTTTGATTTTCAAAGTTAAAAAAGAAATAAAAAATATTATTTTATTTTGTTATTATTTTAACTACTTATTTATAGTTATAGTTATAGTTATTTAATTGTGTTGATTATTAACTTCTCCATCGCATTCAAATGCTCACTAAAGGCTGTCTTGCCTGCTTCTGTGGCTTGATAAGAGGTTCTGGGTTTACGAGATACAAACACTTTGCTCACCGTTACATAATCCATTTTTTCGAGGGCGGTAAGATGACTAGCCAGATTGCCATCTGTTAGATGCAGTAAGTTTTTCAAATGATTAAAGTCCACCCATTCATTTACTGCCAATGTAGCCATAATGCCTAACCTGATACGACTATCAAACGCCTTGTTTAGTCCTTCTATAATATTAATCATCTTGTGCGTTCATAACGATTATACATCAACAAACCATATACAATATGCAATAAACCAAAGCCTATTGTCCAAAAAAACAAGCCGTAATTTATAAAAAAGGCTGAAAATAACCCAAAAATAACTTCTAATAAACCTAAATAATAAACCTCACGTAAAGTGTATTTGCTTGCATTTATCAATCCTAACCCATAAAAAATGAGCATACAAGGTGCAATCAATTTATAATGGTGTTGCAGGAGCAAAATAAGGCAAAATAACCCGCCTGCAATCAATGGAATAGCCAAGCTTTCTAACATTCTGTAGGTTGTACTATCCCACATCTGAAAATTGTAACGTTTTGCTTTGCGCCAAGAAAAGTAATAACCTACTCCAATAGATAAAAACAAAACTATAGAGGCATCAAGCGTAAAAAAAATGATAAAGTCCATGCGTATATGATGCCCATCAAATGCAGGGTTATGCATACTAAGATACCAATATGCCATTCCTGCCCCTATAAGCGCAAAGATACCCGCAAATGCACTCGATAATCCACTAAGGGACAAAAAACGGGTAGAGCGTTGCATGAGGTCGCGTATCTCGACAAGTGTTTCTAAATGTTCTTGAGGTGTTTTTTGCATATAAAGTACTTTGAGATGCAAAGTAAAAAAATATAAATCAAAAAACCAAATTATTCACAAAAAAACCTGAGTATTTGCAAAAGCGAGGGAGAGAAATCAGACAAAACAGTCTTTGGTTGGTTTTTCAGGGCATTAAAAGTAGCAAACCTTTTTCTGTAAGTTTGTATTTTAATATTTCTTGTGTATTATTTTGGGTTTGCGTTATGGTTATGATAATGTCCTTGCCTACCTGTGCTACGTAGGCAAGTTGCGTATCTTGTACCCAAATGCCTGCTATTACTTGGCTTGCTATCTTGCCTCCCCACTTATCGAATACAATTAATTCGAAATTGTCGTGCAGTTCACGCGAGGGAGGCGAGTCGTACCAATAACAAATAACGACTTTCCATTGGTCATACGCGGTAAAACCCGCTACATAGTGCGCGACTTTGCGTGGCGTTTCGTCAACTGCCTCCTCATTGACAAGGCTATATGCAATATTTAAGTATTTTTCAGCGTATTTTTGTTCTATTCGTGCATATTCATCATGCTCAACTTTTTTGATAATCTCTTTTCTCCCTAATTCAAAAGGTAGCGGAGTAGCAGGAAACCGACTTATAAAATGATTAAATTCAGTTCCCTGCATTTTTATTTGCGCTTGTACAGCATTAACCAATAGGTAGGCAAGTAGGTAAAAAAACAATTTTTTCATAACATTTTATGGTATAACTGGGGTTACGCATGAATGAAACAAATATAGGTTATATTTCTGTATGTGCAAGCCTTTTTTGGATATTTACAGCCAATTTCTTAAAACATCCGCTATGTTCTCCTTGGTATTGGAGGGCAAAATTAGTCCTTGTTCGTTTAAGTAAATATGGTTTCTCGAAAGTTATGGTGGGATTTACCAAAACCCCTCGCGTAGCCATTCTGTAAGAATCCCTTGTTAGTGCTAAAGGAACAAACGGATGCTTACAGCATGGCTAATTCTCGGCACACTCCCGTAATAAATTTCGAAGAACCTTACATATTGGAAAATTATTTTGGAGAATTTTAGTTTGGCGTGTACACCAAATTGATTATGCCTTATGTCAAAACGGGAAAAATATTTTCTGGGCGAACATACTCAAAAGAGCATAAGGCTTTTTTGAGCTTATTAGGCACATTTTTTTAAATATGCATGGTTTTTGCATTTTACAATGTTAGGCATACAACAAACTAATTTTGCCATGCCTATTTATATGAAATATATTACTTTTTTGTTGTATTTTATTTGTTTACCCATACTTGCTCAAACAGGCGCGGGAGGCGTGGGCAATAACATAGGGTCTTCTAATTTGCGTTTTTGGGTACATTCAAACCAAGGTACCACACTTTCAAGCAATCAATTGGTAAGTTGGACTGATTTATCAGGTTACGGCAATACTGCTAATGCCATCGCATCCAACAACAGACCTGATTACATCATCAATGCCCTCAATAACTATCCTGTGATGCGTTTCAATGGGATTGATGATTATTTAGAGGCGGGTACAGCTACCAGCTTAAATATGACGCAGTGGTCTTTTTTTATAGTAGGCAAGGTAAATAACAATAAAAATTTCAACTATTGGTTTGGAAAAGGAAATGATGCTACAGAAAACTATGAGTTCTTAGCCTATACAGACCCTTATATGCACGCCCCCATTTATTTCACAGATGGCACAAGGGGCTGGTTAAATACGCCCGTTTCTGCGTCTATTAACAATTATGCTATTTGGCAATATGACTATAGTACTACAGGGCGAGAAATCTATTTGAACGGAACTTTGATAGCTTCTGATTCGCCTGGTAAAACACCTCAAACTAATAATCTACCCATGTGGATTGGTAATGAAAGAAGCACCACAGGGCGATTTTTAAATGGCGATATAGCCGAAATTATTATGTTTGATGCCAAACAAAACGATATACAACGCGCTATTCTTCAAAATTATCTTTCCTCTAAATATAATATTCCTTTGACCACACAAGATGTGTATGTAGGAGATAGTGGGGCGAATGGCAATTATGATTATGGTGTAGCAGGTATAGGGCGTTCGACGGTAGGGAATAGTCATAATGCTTTTGCACCTTCAGCCTCCAATGGGTTGGGCATGACTTATGTAAGTGGCTTTAATAATGGCGATTATGTGATGGTGGGGCATAATCTCAAAACATTCAATGACCAGCAATTTGGTGATGTTGGAGGCATGACAGGTTTAGCCAAAGCAAGATGGAAAAGAGTTTGGAATTTTGATGTTACCAATACGGGCGCAAATATCGTAGCAAACCTATCTTTCGATATGTCTGATGGAGATGCGCTAACCACTAACCCTACTGTACCCGCTAATTACGTGCTTTTGTATAGAGCAGGACAAACGGGAAACTGGACTGAATTGGCTACGGCTACGAGTATTACAGGCGATGCTGTTAACTTTAATAACCAAACCTTGGCAAATGATGGATACTATACAATTGGTACAAGAAATTATTCAGCAAGCCCATTGCCTGTCAATGTTACTTCATTTTGGGCGGTTACAGCACCTTCCCAAAATGAAGTAACCCTACGCTGGGAAACTATTTCAAAAGGTGAGTTACATCATTTTGAAGTTTTTCGCTCACAAAACGCAATATATTGGGAGAAATTAAGCCAAGTAGCAGGGGAAAACAATGTAAATGCTTACCAAGTAATAGACAAAAATCCTTTAGTAGGTGTTTCTTATTACAAGTTGGTATTAGTAGAGGCGGGCAGGCAAGATATTTCCTATATCCTATCCGTACGCACAGAGAGAGAAGCAAGCATTTTGTTATATCCTAACCCTTGTTCAGAAAAGCTTATTATAGAAGGCATAGACATACAACAGACGAGGTTGATACTATACAACGCACAAGGGCAAACATTCAATCTTTCTACAACAGCGCAAGCTGATAAAACTTGGTGGATAGATGTAAAATCACTACCTAAAGGCGTGTATTATGTAGAAATTAAGGATAAAATACTTAATAAAAAAACAATTAAAAAAATATTAGTAAATTAAATTGCTTCTTATAAAGTTATAATTGGGAATATGGTTCTTGAGAACGTGTAAAAATAACATAAGCATTTTTTTCTTTCTGTATTTTTTTAAGTGAAAAGAGAAGTTTGTCATTTTGAGCGAAGCGAAAAATCTCGTTTTTCGTTCACAAATCGTCATTCAACAACGAGATGCTT
>JAYTNK010000187.1:0-6510 GCA_043748375.1 Cytophagales bacterium | reverse complement strand
GTTTTTCGTTCACAAATCGTCATTCAACAACGAGATGCTTCACTACGTTCAGCATGACAAATGCGCTATCACTAAAAATAATACAGAAGGAAAAAATTTATTCTCTCATCATAAAAAAGCACCTTACTTGTGTATGCAGGCAAGGTGTTTTTATCTATGCAAAAAATTATAGACACAACCAGTCAGGTCTTGTGATGCGGATATTAGCTCTCAATTCGTTCAAAATAGAATATATACCAAAATAGGTGCGATTGATATACAAAGAATGGCGCGAGCCACGCGCTTCTTTGCCGCTCATGATTTCGGGCATTTTGGCAAGTGATTCTCCAAAATCAAATATCTCTTTGAAATAATCGTCTTGAGCAAAATCAAATGTTTCAGACCTGAAAGGTCTTGCCAATAGTTCCAGCATTTGTTGGAATAGATTAACAAAAAACGTGGTTTGTTCAGGCGAATCAGAGGGCAATAAATACTCCATAGTGCGAAATACTTCAAACATTCGCGCCTCATCTGCTAAAAAATTGGGGTGCAATACAGCAAAATAATCTGTGTAAAAATCGAGAGGGATTTCTTTCACACATCCAAAATCAATAATACCCAATGTTCCATCTTCACGCATCAGGAAATTACCAGGATGTGGGTCTGCATGTACCGCTTTGAGGTTGTGCATTTGGAAGTTATAAAAGTCCCACATGGTTTGCCCAATTTGATTGCGTACTTCTTGGCTTGGGTTTGTTTCCAGAAACTCTTTCAAGTGCTTGCCTTCGAGCCATGTCATGGTTAGTATTTTTTCGCAAGAAAAGGCAGGCAAGTAGGTGGCAAAAGCGAGGTTTGGTATATGCGCACACGCTTTTGAAATTTCTATAGAGCGGCGTAATTCAAGCGCGTAGTCCGTTTCCTCCATGAGTTTGCTTTCCACTTCGCCTATATATTTATCAATATCTTTGTCGGGGAGTTGCAGAATTATAGAGGCGAATGGTTTAACCATCTTGAGGTCTGACTGAATACTATCCGCCACGCCTGGGTATTGAATTTTTACTGCAAGGCGTTGTCCATCTTTATAGGCTTCGTGTACCTGCCCCATCGAGGCGGCATTAAGGGCGGTTATACTAAACGTATCAAAGATTTCTTGTGGGCTTTTGCCAAAATATTTTTGAAAAGTCTTGATAACCAACGGACCCGACAAGGGAGGCGCACTGTATTGCGCCATCGTGAACTTATCGACGTATGCTTTTGGCAAGATACTTTTGTCCATGCTTAGCATTTGTGCAACTTTAAGGGCAGAGCCTTTAAGTTGGCTGAGGGCATTGTATATGTCGCGTGCATTATCTTCGTTTAGTTGGTCGCGGGTAAGGCTGGGGTTAAATACCTTTTTGGTGTAGTGTTTCAGGTAATTTGCCCCTATTTTGACACCTGTGGTTACAAATTTTGTAGCTCTTTGAACCTTAGAGGTGGGTATAGTTTTTTGGTCTTTCATGAGTAGGAGGGGAATTTACGATTTGCTAAAAATAGAGGATTTGTGAAGCAACTTGCCTACCCTTTGAAAACAAATTTCAGGTATTCGAAGGCAGAGTCGAGGAAAGAACGACTAAGCGAGTCGCAAACAAAGTTTACATTTTTATCGATGAAAGCGTCTGTTTTTTCGAAGTTTTCGCTATGGTCGTTTGCCCAATACTTAAGTATAGACCTTGCCTGCAGGAGTAGTAAATTAGGGTACACGTTTTCAATAAACATACGACTGGGGAATTCGTCTGTTTCGCGTGCTTCTTGCATTAGTTGTTTGGCATAATCAACAAAGGTTTTCTCCATATCTTGGAGATACTCAGAATGAAAATCCAAAAAATCAGCGTTTTCTATAGTATGTAGAATGTAACTACGTTGTGGTTTTAGTACTTCTATCCATGTATAATAGAAGGAAAGTAGTTTTTCTCTTACCGTATAGCCTGCATACACTTCATCTTCTGTAATGCGAATGTAGGTGTCTGTAAAAAATGTAAGCCACAGGGCTTTCTCAAGTGCAGAGATAGAAGCGAAATGTTGGTAAAAATCAGTTTCGGCAACCTCTAAATGTTTGCACAAAACATACACAGAGGATGGTTTATGTCCTTGTGTTAAAACAAAATCTGAATAGCCTTGTAGAAGGCGAGCAAGTAAATCGTCCATATATAAATTGTGTCTGTCTATATAACAGCGTGATATAAAAATAGTTTTTGTTTTTTTTACAAAAAAAGCGCACTTCTTGGGAAAGCGCGCCTTTTGATATTTTTTTTTGTTTTTATTCTTTATTTTTTGCGTTTAAGACTTTTAAATCGACCATGCCTAATTTGTGGCGCAATAGGAATTGGGTATGTGCGATGTTCAATATTTCGTTGGTAGGCTCTAATTTTACAGCTTTTTCGTAGGCTTGTTTCGCATCAAGTATAAGTTCATTTTCTTCTAAAAAAACGGCTGTGTCTAATTGTTTTTGGGCATCGTTATCAGCGTTTTCCCCAAGTCCTTTTTTAAAGGATAGCCATTTTTTATTGAGTCCATCATTACTATCTACGCGCGTAAATGAAAATTCTGTAGGTCTTTTAAATACTTTTTCTTTTCCATTTACTGATACTGTGACAAAGTCTACATTTTTTAGCTTTTCATCTTTAAAATCAATAACTGTAGTTGTATCTTGTGTTGAAATAGTTTTTACAAGTTCATCAAAACTGTTTTTTATTTGAATGATATATGTTTTGACTGCTTTTTCAGGTAGCCAGCTAAATGCATATTTATCATGTATAAAAACGTTTTTATTGGGAAGTAAAACTATAATTTCAGTTGCCTCGCCTTTTAGTAAAGAACGTTCTACCGAACCTGTTACATTTTGGTAGGCATAAGGGTTTTTGTGGATATTAGCATCTCCTGATTTAGTAACTTCGCCAATAATAAAGTCAGCATATTTTTGAGAGGCACTTTTTGTGCTGGCAAGGAGTTTAGTTTCGAGGTCTTTGACATTGTAAGTACCCGCAGTGCTGATTTGGACAGTACCTCCTTTGCTATACGACAGACCTACATAGCTTTTTGCGCCTACAATTATTTGGTCGCTTGCCATGAGTTGTGTGCCTATTTTTACACCTACACTTGATTTGGTGGTAGTACCACTGCTTGCGATGACTTTAAAAAGTCCTTGTGCAGTTGATAGGCTGATAGCACTGTACAAAAACAAGGTTGTAAGGAGAATTTGCTTTTTCATGAGATTAGGTGATTGTTTGTTGAAGTTTAAAAAGGATTGCTTTATAAAAGTATATACGCTAAATGTGTTTGAATGTTGCATAGCAAGTAGGTAATATATTGTTAATGCTTTGTTACATACTTTTGTAACCGCTGTTTGTTACAAAATATCTTTATATTTGTGGAGAATATTTATTTCTAACAGCCAAACGAACCCCTATGTTTACAATTTTCTTAGTACTTGCCCTACTTTTCCCTACAGAAAAACGGAATATTCGGGCTGACAAAGCCAAGTCTTACCTCTCCTACAAAGCCGTACACAAGCTTCACGCATGGGAAGGCAAGAATAAAAGTGCGGACTGCTTAATTGTTTATGATGACGAGAAAGGCACAGCAGAAAAAGTAGTTGTTTCTGCCAAAGTAGCCGACTTTGATAGCCAAAACTCAAGTAGAGATAGCCACGCTCTCGAAGTATTAGAAGCTATCTAATACCCTAAAGTTACCTTTGTAAGCTCCAGCATCACTTCGGTAGGCAAGGACAAATTTATGATAAAAGGCGATCTCACCTTTCATGGCATTACCAAAAGCATTGCTTTTGAGGCAAAGCAAACTAAAACAGCCTCTAAACTAATAGCTGAAGGCACTTTTTCCGTGTTGCTTACAGATTACAAAGTGGAACGCCCTATGTTGATGTTTATTGCTACCAATGACAAGATGGATTTGGAATTATATATGGTCTTCAATTTGTAAGAAATAGAAACTTATATTCTTCTAAGGTCTATTTTGTGGGCTAAAACCAATCAACCCCACGATTTTAATCGTGGATTTGTAACGTTAGAAACAAATTGCAAATTGGGTTGTTATGTTTACTTGGCTTGATACACGCGAAAAGCCCTCACAGCCAACAATAACATAATAGGAATAACGGCAATATGTAATTGTTGTGGCAAGATGTACCAATCTAATAAAACAAACAACTGAAATATGCCAAATGCTTCGAAGTACCAACGCCAGTATTTACTTAATTTTCGTTTAAGCAACCAGAACGAAAGTATGATGTGTGGTGGAAATGCCCAAAGCATATTGAGATTCATGTGTAGGGCAAGGTGGTCTGTAGCAAACCACATAAGCATAAAAAAACAACCCATCGCACCTGTAATAAAAAATAGCGCAAAATCTATACCTCGCCATCTTTTTCCTTGCTTATATTCCCAAAAGGTAAGCCCTGTTACTGCTACCGCCAACAGCGTCAGGAGTAAGAAAGGCGTAAAAAAAGATTGGGTAGGCAAGGATGTAAGCATTTGCATAGCTTGAATCTTAGGCTTGGCAAGCGGTCGCGCTTTTCCATTTTCGACAATAGTTGCCTCGCCTACCGCCTCGGATAGGTAATCAGGCAAAAACATATTTTGCGCTTGAGTAGCCCTGCGTTCTGATTGCAAACCCAATATCAAAAAGACACCATAATTTACCCATGCCTCTTTTAGGTAAGGGGTTAAAATTTGTTTGAAGGTTTGTTTTTTAAAGTTTTTGTCTATTTTCCATTGTAGTTTTTCGCCTAACGTTTGATGGAGTACATCGCGTATTTTTGTAGCACAATTATCAAAGAAGACATCGTATTTGTAATACTTATTTTTAGTTAAAGCATTTTTTTCTAAAAAATCAAACAATTTTTGTTTATCTGCTTGCGATAAATCCAACACTTGTTCTTCCACAGAGCGACCTTCAGCTTGATAATATTGTAAAAATTGTTGGTAGTTTTCACGCGAAAGAAAGTAAGGCAAACGCCCTCGTGTAAACTTCATGTAAAAATCAGGCGTGTTAAAGTCAAATGTACCATAATTATATTGGGTATCTAAGCCATAAAATGGGTCAGATACCCTAATAGCACTATGTCCAAATAATGCGTAAAGATCCTGTCCTGCCGCGCCTGTAATAACGCTTATTTGTGCTTTGGGAGAAAGTTCAAAGGCATAGTTTTTAAGGGGTAATGTGGCTAAAAGCACGAGCAAAGGCAGTATTTTACGCATTTATATTTTATATTTCAAGGGGTTGTTTTAGTTATTGATTTTAGCTAGGAATATATTTCTTTTTTGGTACGATTCGCGCAACGCGTATAAGTTGCTCAAACGCACCTTGCCTATTAAGTAGTTAAAATTCGCAGCTTTATACTCAATATTAACCTCTTCAAAATAAATACCTGCAAGGTCTTGTGGTGTTTGATAACGCAAATAGACCGACAGCAATTCATCTTGTGTGTGCGTAATTTGTTTCGTGGCGTTCATTTTGCGGTACTCATATTTGTAATCATAGCGAAGTGCCGAGATATCGGACAGTACCGCCGAGCCTGTTGGGTGTCCACCCGCACCCTTGCCTACGAAGACTTGTTTGCTGGAAAAAGCTGCCTCAACAATCACACCATTGTACTCATTTTCAACGTGGTAGAGGTAGTGTTCGCGTGGTATAAATTGTGGCATTACCGACATAGAGATGTGTGTGTCGTCAACTTTGTGTACATCTGCTATGAGTTTTATTTTGTATTTTTTCTCTTGTGCAAACTGTATATCATGGGCAGAAAGTTGTTGAATACCATAATTAAACACCTCTTCGGGGTTAATAATAAGCCCATAGGCTTGTGCGGCAAGTATGCAGAGTTTATATTTGGGGTCAAATGCGCCTACATCAAGCAAGGGGTTACTTTCGGCAAAGCCGAGCGCTTGTGCTTGTTGCAGAGCTGTGGGGTAATCCAAGTTTTCCTCGATTACTTTGGTCAGAATATAGTTGGTTGAACCATTGAAAATACCAGAAACGGAATACAATAATTCATTGTCGTAGTATTCAGCAAGGTTTCGAATGATGGGTATGCTTCCACAAGCGGCAGCTTCATAGAGTAATGAAACATTGTTTTCGCGTTGTAAATGCACTAATTCCTGCAAATTTTCGGCTATCATTTTTTTGTTAGCTGTAACCACATTTTTGCCTTTTTGCATGGCTTCTTTCACGATTTCGAAAGCGGCATCAGCATCATCTATCAATTCGACAATAGTGTTAATATCGGGATTATCCAATAGCTCGTGTTTATCGAAAGTAAAATAATCCATAGCGATAGACCGCTCTTTATCGCGATTCTTCACACATATTTTGATGATTTCTGCTTCAAAATCAGTTTGTGTAAAGATGTCATACAAGCCCTGTCCAACGCAGCCAAAGCCAAATAAGCCAATGTTAATTTTTTTAATCATGAGAAATACGTAGGTTGTTTAAACAATAGATGAGCAAAATAAGACTTTGTTTAGAGGTGTTTTTTCA
>JAYTNK010000186.1:0-4001 GCA_043748375.1 Cytophagales bacterium | reverse complement strand
ACAAGCAACACCTTCAGGTGTTGAATTTACGAATAGCCCCCAATGAAATTGGGGGAATGGTAGCGATTTTCACACATTTGAAAGATCGGAAATTTTGATGCGTTTAATCTGATTCAGCATGGCTATTTATGTCATTATTCAAAAAATATGTTATATGCTTCGCGCCGAAAAACTCACTAAAATTTATAATGTTTCTGGTCTTGAAACTGTGGCTTTGCAAAACATTGATTTGCACATACAGAAAGGCGATTTTGTAGCCGTTATGGGTCCGTCAGGCTGTGGCAAATCTACGTTGCTTCATGTGTTAGGGCTTTTAGATAATCCTACTCAAGGAGAATTGTATCTTGATGGGCAACCTACTACTCTATTGTCGTTGCGCGCAAAAACGCTGTTGCGCAAGCAAAATATTGGTTTTGTTTTCCAAAATTACAACTTACTTGATGAATTAACCGTTTATGAGAATATAGAATTACCATTGTTATACCTAAAGGTGCGTTACTATGAAAGGCAGAAGCGAATTGCCAATTTACTTCACGAAATGCAACTCATGCATCGCGCTCAACATTTCCCCGCACAACTCTCTGGCGGGCAACAACAGCGTGTAGCCATTGCAAGGGCAGTTGTAACACAACCCAAAATTATTCTGGCTGATGAACCAACAGGAAACTTAGACTCTAAAAATGGAGAGGCAGTTATGCAACTCCTCGCTCATCTGAATAAACAAGGCACAACTATTCTTATGGTTACACATTCTACTTCTGATGCAGGATATGCGCACCGTATCTTGCAATTATTTGATGGACAAGTAGTAAGTGAACAGTTTGGAAAATAAAAAAAATATTTTGGATTAAAACAAGGTTATTTTCTTTTTTTTTGTATATTTGAGGCATCAAACATCTATCAACATGGAAAACAAAGGCAATGAACTCAAGAAGTTAGATCAAGAAGAGTTTATACCCGAATACTTTTATTTGCTCCCTGAAGTTAAGCAAGGTGAGTATATACAGCGGAAATTGGATAACGAAATCGAATTGGATAAAACCAAAAAAGAAAAGGTACTCCAAAGTAAGGTCGCAGAACACGACATGGCTGTGGCACAAACACACTTGCAAAATTTGGACACACACCGTAAATTTTATACCGTTACGCAAAAGTTTGAAATGGGTTCGGGCAAAGTCGAGGTAAGCATACGCGGTGGCGATACAAAATTTATTGTCCCCATTATCGTGGCGATAGGCTCTACTATTATGGGAATATTGCTTTTATTGCGATAAGCAATATTGCTAATTTAGACTGTCTGACAATTTTTGTGGGGATATTTTTTGAGTATGGGTAATCCCTTGTGGTTGCCCTTTTTGTAAGGCAAAATCTTTGTTTTACCTAATTTTTAGTATGTTTATAGCGCAAATGTGTTATAATAGCAAGGGCAACCACAAGGTATTGCCTCTACACTTTTTACCACCACAAAAATTGTCAGAGAACCATTTATAGTTTCTCACTACCAAAATATTACATACAATTTCCTTTTTATATAGTAAAAGCTGTTTGGTACACGTACCAAACAGCTTTTCTATGTTTTAATTAGGTGTGCTTATACGTCTATTCTAGCGTATTTTGCATTTTTCTCAATAAATTCTCGGCGTGGTGGAACTTCATCACCCATGAGCATAGAGAACAAGCGGTCAGCCTGAGCAGCAGATTCTATGGTAATTTTTTTGAGGGTACGGTTTTCGGGGTTCATGGTAGTTGTCCAAAGTTGTTCGGGGTTCATTTCACCAAGTCCTTTATAGCGTTGAATGTGTACAGCGTCTTCCTTGCCTTCCTTGGCGATTTCCTTCACTGCGGCACTTCGTTGCTCCTCTGTCCAACAATAACGTTCTTCTTTTCCTTTTTTGACTAAATAGAGGGGCGGTTGCGCAATATACACGTAGCCCTTTTCAATCAAGTCGCGCATATAGCGAAAAAAGAAAGTAAGTATCAAAGTGCGAATGTGCGAGCCGTCCACGTCCGCATCGGTCATGATTACGACTTTGTGGTAGCGCAATTTATTCAAATTCAGGGCTTTAGCATCTTCTTCCGTACCGAATGTTACACCCAATGCGGTAATCATGTTCTTGATTTCTTCATTGTCATAAATTTTGTACTCTTGCGCTTTTTCAACGTTCAAAATCTTACCACGCAAAGGCAGAATAGCTTGGAAGGCGCGGTCTCGACCTTGTTTGGCACTTCCCCCTGCTGAATCTCCTTCCACAAGGTATAGTTCGCAATTTACGGGGTTGTTGTCAGCACAGTCAGCAAGTTTGCCAGGTAAGCCGCCTCCACCCATAACGTTTTTTCGTTGCACCATTTCGCGTGCTTTCTTAGCCGCTATGCGGGCTTGTGCCGCAAGTACAACCTTATTAACGATAGCTTTTGCTTCTTTGGGATTTTCCTCAAGGTATTTTGAAAGAATCTCGCCTACGGCTGTATCAACTGCTCCACGCACTTCATTATTGCCGAGTTTGGCTTTGGTCTGCCCTTCAAATTGTGGGTCAGCAACTTTAACAGAGATTACAGCGGTTAGTCCTTCTCGGAAGTCATCGCCTGTAATTTCGACTTTTGTTTTTTCAAGCACGCCCAATTTGTCGGCATAGCTTTTCAGGGTACGTGTGAGGGCACTACGGAAGCCTGCTACGTGAGAGCCGCCTTCGTGTGTATTGATGTTGTTTACGTAAGAGAAAATATTTTCTGTATATGACTCATTGTATAGCAAGGCGACTTGTATTGGCACGCCACCTTTTTCAGTTTCTACATACACAGGGTTGGGCAATATAGGGTGTCGCGTTTCATCTAAATAACGTACAAACTCAACTAATCCGCCTTCAGAGTAAAAATCCTCGTGTAGCACCTTGCCTGCCTCGTCCGTTTGGCGATGGTCAGTAAGGGTAAGTCTAATTCCTTTATTGAGGTAGGAGAGTTCGCGCAGGCGTTTCCAAACCGTTTCATACTTGTATTCGGTGGTTTGTGTAAAGATAGTCGCATCAGGCTTGAATCGCACAATAGTGCCTGTTTTATCGCTTACACCTATTACTTTTACTTCGCCTTGCGGTATGCCAATATGATATTCTTGTTGAAAAATTTTGCCTTCACGGTGTACAGTAGCTATGAGTTGGGTGGAAAGTGCGTTCACGCAAGAAATACCTACGCCATGCAATCCACCAGAAACTTTGTAGGTGTCTTTGTCGAACTTGCCTCCTGCGTGCAAAACGGTCATTACAACTTCGAGGGCTGATTTACCCATTTGTGCGTTCATGCCTGTGGGTATGCCACGACCGTTGTCGGTTACGCTGACGGAGTTGTCTACGTGAATTTCGACATTGATAAGGTTGCAATGCCCTGCCATAGCTTCATCAATGGAGTTATCAACTACTTCCCAAATCAAGTGGTGCAAACCGCGTGTATCGATATTGCCGATGTACATGGAAGGACGCATTCTTACAGCTTCGAGTCCTTCGAGGGCGCGGATGCTATCCGCTGAATAATCTTTGTCAGAAACAGGTAAGGTTGTTTCCAATGCTTCGTTCATATCAACTGTTTTTTACGTTATTTCAAGGTGTAAAATTAACGAAAAATAAGGAGATATGCTAATTTCATAGCCTATTTTTACAGAAACCTATTAGAATATTGGTGTTTTTAGATAAGTATTTTTATGTTTGTACTTGATTTCACATGAAATGACGATATATTTTGGAATAATAGGTTTTTCTACTATTTTTCCAAAATACATCATAAAAATTGTTATTAAACTATAAATACGGTTTTACTTATGCAAAGTTTTTTTTCGCTCCATGGCTTGGATTTTCATTTCTTGAATGTCATGTTCTACCCGTTCAAAAGCTGCTTTTAAATCATGCGAAGAGACATATTCTTCAGGGAAAACATCGGAAATGTAGGCAGTGAATTTCCAAATTTCGGTTATTTCTATGATAGACACATGATAGGGCGCATAAGCAGGGTTTTCA
>JAYTNK010000185.1:0-3164 GCA_043748375.1 Cytophagales bacterium | reverse complement strand
GTAAAAGTTTGTTCCAAAGCAGGCAAGTTCGTAGTTTCTTTAGGCAAGATGATGTACAAATAAGTTGCCCTATTTTTGTAGGGAATTCCTATGATTTGCATAGCAGGCGTTTCGTAATATTTGAACATTCCGCTGTATTGATTCATCATTTGTACCTTGATTTTGGAAGTGGAAAGAAGCGTAAAATCTTCTTCTTTAGTGCCTTCTTTCTCGAATTCATATCCTTCTTCCCAAATACTCTTGAAATACAAGGCATTGAGCAAAATAAGGCGTGTCAATGCGCTGGGCTTATTGTCTTTCTCAATAATGCTTGGAATACGTCCTCTTGTATTTTTGCTTACCCAATCGTTTATTTGTTTGATGGCTTCAGGCGAATCCAGTTTTCCTTTGAAAATCTCCGTTTCGAAGCTTTCTTTTATTGCATTTTGGTAGGCAGGCAAGACCTTTGCCTTGTCGCTTATCCAAACGGCATTACTCAAAGCAATTTCTGCATTGGGTGATAAATATTTCAACACACTGCCTTGCATATTGTAAAAATCCTTGCCTACAGCAGGCAAGCCTTGCACACCCAACACTTGCGCAAGTTCGGTCTTGCCTACATTGCTTGTGCCTTCATACAACATACCCAAAGCTGTATGCAGACTAAAAGGCGAAAAGAACATATTTTTGCCTTGTTGTGCTGACTCATTTTTCAAGGAAGTGTAAAAATTGACCGCAAATTGATTGTTTTGTTTTGCCAAGTTCTTTGCACCTTCAGTGGCTTTTGCTTTGGTAAAACGTGGCGGAAAAGATTCTATTTTGTTAGGATTATTTGGTTTACGTTCACCCCCGCAAGCTACTAAGAGCCAAGAAGCTAAAACCAAGTAGGTTATTTTTTGCATATTGTTTTTTTTCTACAAAGATAAGCATAATATACACAAAATATCTAGTGTAGAGAATGAAGGCGGTTTTATTACTTTACCGTTATAAAGTAGTCCCAAGCTGCTTTAGCAATATCAGCAATAATTTTCTCATTTGTCGTTGCATTTTCTTTTGAATTGGTTACAAAAACACTTATAAAAAAATGTTTCCCATTTGGTAAAAACACAATTCCAATATCGTTTAAGGCGGCTGTTAAACCTTCTTTATTAGCCCCTGATGAACCTGTTTTATGGGCAACAATTGTCCCTTTTGGTAATTGTCCCTTCAATCTGTTTTCACCTGTTTCTGTTTCTTTCATTACTTTCCAAACGAATTTATAACTTTTTTTAGATAGTAATTTATTTCTTTTGTTATAATAAAATTTTGCCAATGTTTCGTTTGCTGCTTTTGGAGTAGTCCAATTTTGAAATTGCAAATTCCAATCAGCTTGTTGTTGTTCTTCGTTAATTTTTATTGACACATCTTTGATGTCGTTTTTTATAAAGTATTCCTCAACTATTTTTGGTCCACCAATTAGTTTTAACAAAACATCACAACCTACATTATCGCTTAATGAAATGGTATAGGCTATTAATTTTGAGATTGGAAAACTTCCTCCATTAGGATTATCTTCTCTTAGAGGGCTCCACAAATTAGGTAGTAAGTCTTTTTTTTGTATCTCAATTTTTTGGTCTAACGAAAATTTTCTTTTATCAATTTGAGATAAAACGGCTAATCCAATGTGAAATTTAAATACACTTTGCATTGGAAAGTGTTTGTTTTCGTTCAAGGAAACTGTATCTTTGCCATTGTTGCCAATAATAGAAACCCCAACGATTACATTCTTTTCCGAAACAATTTGCTGTATTTTCTGACGGAGAGAGTCTATCGTCTGAGCAATTGTTTGTGAAGAAATAAATAGAAGTATTAAAGTCGATATGTGAAATAATCTTGTCATTTTTTTCTTTGTGTTATAAAATTGTATTTTTTTAAATTTCAAAAATATTTCACTACTACACTTTTCGATAACTACCTTTGCGTGTGAACGAAAAATGGGGTAGTGAGGTGTAGATAAAGAACAAAGTTACGCCCAATCCACAACAGCAGAAAGTTTATTGCGCAAAAAAATACTCACCCCCAAACAAAACGAGATAGTCTTTAAAGATAGGATTCATTGACATAAAACCTAACACAAAAAATATTTATTTCCTTTTGTATTGATTTTAATGCGATTTTTTTCGCATATACGAGAAGCCAGAGACTCCATTTATGTAGGCACGAGCCAATAGGGGAAATAGCATCTTTTTGTTTTTTTATAAAATTTATGCCTCCTCCTCCTCACTTGCATAGACCTCTACAGGAATACACGCACAAATTAGTGGTTGAGTAGATTCAATATTATCCCACCAAATTGTCTTTTTACATATAAGTAGTCCCCACTTTCTTTATGATCACTAAATACTTCATGCATTTGGGTAGCTTCATTTTTCAATAAAGAAAAGATGATGTAAGCCTTTTGGTGTCCTTCGCTTATTTCAGAAGCGGTTACAGAAATAGCGGTAACGATAATCTCTGTAAAAATGAGTACATAATTATCTACCAAAACGCTATTGATAATTAAGCTATTACCAAGTTGCTTGCCTTCCAAACTTTCGACAAATTGATAGAGTTCTTGCATACTGATTTTTTTTCGGATAGGCTCTTTGTGATACTCAGAGGTAAGTTGAGATACCAATTTGCGTGCATAGTCTTCGCTTGCTATAGACTTGCGAAGCATATCTATCACATTTTCGTGTTGGTTGAAGCGCGAAATATTGATAATTAAACCTACCATAGCACTTGCAATAGTTAAAATAATACTAATGATTGTAAACATAAAATTTTTTATGAAAAAGTGAGAAAAATAATGGTACATTATTGGTATAATTTGAGCCTGCATACACTTCGCTTTGCTGTCAAAACACCAAAGATTGCGTCATCGCCTTCGTATATAGCAGGTTCGCAGGCATACACAACGTAAGTTGGTTCTCTGACAGTTTTTGTGAAGGTAAGGCTGTAGCAACGAGCTTTAGCTTGTTGGAAGGCTCAAAATAGCAGGCTGAAAGCCCGCCGCTACAGACTTCCACAAAAATTGTCAGAGAACCGCATTTTTAATGTTTAGTTCGTGGGGTTGTTTAGTTGGATTTTTCGGCAGTAAAAAATGCGTATTTTGGCGTGAAATGAGGCAGATTTTGCAGTCGTAGCAGGTCGCTACAACGAAAAAT
>JAYTNK010000184.1:0-7484 GCA_043748375.1 Cytophagales bacterium | reverse complement strand
AAAATGGACTACACTCAAAATACTCAATAATCCTAAAATGGGTGATATGTATTTAGTACAATTTCCCAATCAATCTAGAGAAAAACTTACTGTATCTCAAGAAAAAATGCAACTCAAAAATGTAGTTACAGGCAAAGTGAAAACATTTCAAAGTAAAGCATTATATATAGGCAAGGATGACAAAACGGAATACTTGCATATAAAATATAGCTTGGAAAGTGGTATTATTGGTTTTTCAGGGAGTATTACCAAAAATGGTATTACCCAAGATTTTGCCATCAGCCAAGAGGATAGCAAAAATAACATCTATGAACTTTCAATAGACGGACAAGAAGGTATTTATATCCTCAAACTCATTGAGAACGACTATGAACTTATGCTTCCCAATGGTACGAAAAAAATCTATTCAATGGACTATAGAAGTTATGAATAATTACGACTCTTCTAAAGTTATTGTGGAATACATCAAAACTGCTCGCGTAGCTATGCTGTAAGCGTCTCCTGTTATGGATTTGCGCTGTGCTAAAGCGGTAAAAGCTTATTACAGTGTGGCTTCTGCTTGGGCGAGTTTCCGCAATAACTCTCTAAGAACCATAATTACAAATAAAAAAAATATTTAAACCAAAAAAACACTAAAAAAATGAGAAAAACAACTTTTTTACTCCTTTTCGCACTTGTATGGGCACACACTGGCTTCTCACAAAACCCAGATGCGCTGTTGATGCGCCGTTGGAAAATGACCAAAATCATGACGCAAAAAATGTTGGACAATGCCGAATCGGGCTTGCCCAAATCGCAAGAAGTCATAGATGAGGAAACTATGGTGCAAAACCTGATAGACAAAGGCTCTTACATTGACATCAAAAAGAATAACGTGTTCATCATGGGTATGTACAACTTTATAGCCGATGAAATCTTGCCTATTAAAACACAGTGGGACTACTTAGACAATAAAAAAGCCTTCAATGTGAAGGCTGAAGAAGCAAAAAAGGTAGTGAAAAACAAAAAAGGCACGAAACTTACCGCCACTAATAGTATGGACTATACCGAATATAGAATCCTTGAACTTTCTGACACAGTATTGAAACTACGTGTAGAAAAAGTAGGCGAAACAAAACCCAATACCATCATGATATTTTCACCTGTAAAATAATTTTCCAAAAAACTTAAATCAATCGCTTGGCTTGGTGGCTATGATGCTTGCCTGCCAAGAAAAACCAACCGATAAATCGGAAACTACCAAAACGGATAGTATATACATCAGAAAGTGCTTTTGGGAGATTTCTCAAAATAGTTTACACCATATAAACAACTCATTTTCAGTTAGTTAAACCTGTAAGGTCTTAAAGATCTTATAGGTTTTTAATTTAAAAACCACTTTCCGATGTGTATATCGTTCCCAAAAAAGAAACCTTGCCTGCCAAAACAGCCGAACCTTCGGCTGACTATGCCAAACTTATTCAGGGCAAATGGATACAACTTTTTTCAAAAAGCCCGCTTTGCGCTCAAGTGTAGCTTGCATTTTGAGGTTAATGTCTTATGTTTTCGAAAAGTCTGTTTTGGTAATTTACTCAAAAAGAGGGAGAAAGAACGCCTCTAAATTTTCTTTGAAGATTACGTCATATTCATTTGCCACAGCACAAAGTAAAGCTAAAACTAATGCAAATGCAAGCCTTCCCCAAAACCTCGTGAAAAATATCATAACCTATATGAAAATAAACGCTACTCTCGTGAAAGTAGCTCTTTTGCTATGGGCAGGCAAGCTACATTTGCATCAAAAACAATATGAAAAAAACACTCCTATCGCTTGGCTTGGTGGCTATGATGCTCGCCTGCCAAGAAAAAGAAAAAGCAACCGACAAAACGGAAACTACCAAAAAAGATAGTATCGTTCCCAAAAAAGAAACCTTGCCTGCCAAAACTGCCAAAAAGGATAGCATCGTTCCCAAAGAAGAAACCTTGCCTGCCAAACCTACAGCTGACTATGCCAAGCTGATTCAGGGCAAATGGGTGCAACCCGAACAAGATGGCTTTCAGCCTTGGGCGGCGTATGATGCCGATAAAGCATATAGTGACGGCAACGAAGAAGGTACAGAATACGAAGTAAAAGGCGACAAGCTGATTTACAGAGTATTGGGTGGAGGCGAGCCTGCCCAATACAAAATCTTGATTTTGAACGAAAAGGTACTTTCCTACCAAATAGACAAAAACCGCAAGGAAACATGGATAAGAGAGCAGAAGAAAAGGCCATAGGCGTTTATTCTTATCAACTAACCCCCTTTCAAACAATATGAAAAATCTCTCAGTATCAACTAATTCCAATTCAAACAAAATGAAAAATGTAATCTTAATGCTGAGTTTTATGCTCGCTACAACGCTGGGTTTTGCTCAGGATTTAAAACCCTATAACAAAGACGGTAAATACGGCTGGAAAGACGAAAATGGCAAAAAAGTCGTCATCAAAGCCCAATACCAAGAAACTGCTAATTTTGATGGCGGAACGGCAAAAGTAAAAATGAATGATAAATGGGGAATGATTGACAAAACAGGCAAAGTCGTCATTCCCATAGAATACGAGTTCTTGAACCCTGAAGGAAACGTGATAATCATGCAAAAAGAAAAAGGCGGGAAAATGGGCTTCATCAATAAGGAAGGCAAGGAAGTGCTTCCCCTTAAATATGATGTTATCAAATCATCTTCCTACAGTGAAGTGTATTTTATCAAATTAAATGGTAAATGGGGACTCATGAGTCTTGATTTTAAAGAACTCAACGAAATAAAGTATGACAAAATTTTAGGACCTATTGGCGTAAATCCTTATGTGTATAAGGGCACACGCAATGGGCAGGATTTTCGCCTTAGTGCTCAAGGGCAAGAAGAAGCAGGAATAGCCCTTGATGTAACAATTCGCAATGATACAGCCTACGAGGTTCAAATTCACACAGGAAGCGTTGCGCGTGGAAATGCTGGTAATACTGTTTCAGAGATTAAAAAAGTCTCAGCTGGAAGCTCTATTAGTGTGCCTTGCGAGGCTGGAAGAGAGATTTCTCGCTATAGTAATGATAAAAAAGGCAAACTAATTGTTACCATCAGTTCAAATATGTGTGGCAAAACCTTAAAACTTTCTGAATACTAAATTATTTTAATTATTCGTAACATACCTCAATCAAAATGTCCTTGCCTGCCTACGCGGGTAGGCAAGGTTTTCTAAAATATTCAAACCCAATATGAAAAAAACACTCCTATCGCTTGGCTTGGTGGTTATGATGCTTGCCTGCCAAGAAAAAGAAAAAGCAACCGACAAAACGGAAACTACCAAAAAGGATAGTATCGTTCCCAAAAAAGAAACCTTGCCTGCAAAACCTTCGGCTGACTATGCCAAACTGATTCAGGGCAAATGGGTACAGCCCGAACAAGACGGCTTTCAGCCTTGGGCGGCGTATGATGCCGATAAAGTCTATAGTGATGGCAACGAACAAGGTACAGAATACGAAGTAAAAGGCGATAAGCTAATTTACAGAGTTTTGGGAGGTGGCGAACCTGCCGAATACAAAATATTAACCTTGAACGACAAGGAACTTGCCTACCAAATAGACAAAGACCGCAAGGAAACATGGACAAGGGAAATAAAAAAAGAGGCAAATAAGCCCAAAACACCCGCCATAGATGCCAAATTGTTGGTAGGCAAGTGGCTGGCTGAAAACCCCACAGATGAGTTTTCAGCACAACGTATCTACAAAGCAAACGGCAAAATGGATTTAACGCCTTTTGATGATATTTATAGCTATAAAGTGGTAGGAAATATTATCAAGTATTCCAAAATAAGAGAAGGTGGTGAAAATTCTTCTGACGATGTAATCACCTCTCTTTCAAAGGATAAACTTGTTCTCAACGGCAAATTAAAATTCAAGCGAACTAAGTAAAACCTTTCAAACAACATGAAAAATCTCTCCGTATCAACTAACCCCCTTTCAAACAACATGAAAAAAATATGCTTTATTATCTCAATCCTAATGCTTATGAATAGTACCGCCCTGTTTGCCCAAAAAGTCCCCACATTGACGTACAGCCCAAATTATGTAAATGAAGATTTGAGGGGCAAAGAATTGGTTATCGAAGGCAAATTGATAGCCACAGACGAAAAAGGTAAGTTATTGTTTTTCTTAGAAAAAACAGCAGACAAATTTATCTTGACACGTGTCTATAACAATAGCGATTCTTTTTTTGACAAAGAAGCCCCAAGGTATGTGAAAGATGTTATTTTTTATCATCTTACGCCTGAATTTCTCAAAAAACTGAGCATCAAACCCATCGAAAATAAAAAAGGATATTATCAAATTGATAGTGAATTTAATAATATTCCTTACGAACAAAATGATGAATATAAATCCAAAACTTTGCGTTGGGGCTATGGCGAAACAGATGACGAAGATTCTGAATTGCTTGGTGCGAAAATGATTGAAATTGGCGTATTTCAATCAGATACAGACTTTGAAAAATTCAAAAAAGAACTCTTTAAATAATATTCCTTGCTGGCGCAAGCCAGTGGCAAAAATACCAAAAATGGTATAAATTTATACTTGTTTAATATAAATGAATGCTTAGTTAAGGCAAATTCACACTTAGTTGAAGTAAAGTATATGATGTTGAAACAAATAAATGCTACATTGACCTAACTAAACAAAAATTTATTCAAAATAATAATGAAAAAAACGCTGATTCTCCTCCTTTTCTGTCTGGTAGGCAAGTTTGCCACTGCACAAGAAACTATAATATTCCAAAAACGTGACCAATCAGGTGATTTGGTAAAACTCACTGTAACCTTCGCTAAAGAAAGACGCGACTGCAAAGTATTCTCCGAATACGCAGGGCAAAAATTAGAATATTGGGTAATAGACACCGAAGGGGCAGGCAAGACGCAAAACCTTACTGTGCGCTACAATTACAAGGATGCTATCCTGAAGCGCGATGGTCAATTTGCCACCTTGCAATGGAAAGAGAAAACATCTGTAGAAAAATACGGCAAAGAAATTTCTTTTTCAGAAGGAGTTACAACCGCGCCCAACGCGCTGTATGTTATCCAATACAACGCACAAGAAACCGCGTTTTACTTCATCAATGCAGACAAAAAAGTGTTGCCTTTGGATATAAGCAAAGACAGTCCCGCCAAGTATTGGAACAAACAACTTGATGCCACACAAGCGCAAGTTTTCAAACTTTCGGACTATCGCCTGAAAGAAAGCATCACTTTTACGATTCAAGAAACGAATGAAACTTTATCTGTCCTCCAAATAGGCGATAAAAAATACAGCTTAGTTCCCTTCGATGAATATTAAAAATCAAACACTTAAAAACTACCTTTCTTTATGATTTCAAGACTCTTTTTTATCGCACTTTTATTTGTTGCTACTTCGAGCTATGCGCAAAATGTGGTAGCCAAACGCACCATCGAGCTAAATGGCGAACTAAGCGAAAAAGGCAACATTTTCTTGGTTATTGATGGTACTGAGAAAACATGTAATAAGCCTAAGTTTATAGCAAGAATGGCTATAGGCAACAATATTGTTGATTATACAATCAATGATGTGCAAGATACTTATATCTTCTCAAATGATGTAGAAGCAGAGAAACACCGCAACCGTATCAATCATTTGGTGTTCAGTCCTGCTAAAAGCCATCTGATTTCGGTTGATGATGAAAATATCAAAGTATGGAGTACCATCACTAAAAAATTGGCATACACCATACCCGATAAGTCAAAGCCTTATGTATTTGCAAGTAGTGATTATAAGTTGGCATATACCTCTTTCAAAAAAAGTGGCGACAATGACAACAAAATTTATGACTATGTAAACAAAAAAAATAGTAGCTTCAAAACAACAGAAGGATTGTATAGTGGTATGCGTATGAGTGCTGACGGCAAATATATCCTTGCCTACGATACCGCGCCTATGGGGACAGGTGCAGGCGAACTCACTGTTTGGGATGCTAATACTGGGAAAATTATGTTCACAAGAGTTTGTAGAGCTAATGATGCACAGTTTACGCCTGACTCCAAATATGTGATAGCTTTGTGGGGCAAAACCATGTATAAATTTGGGGTAGATGGCAAAGAAGTTTTCAAAACAGAGATGCCTGAGCTTTTCTTTAAAATCACAGTAAGTGATGATGGCAAGTATGTATATGCCAACACTACGTTCAACTTTGAACTGGTAGATGCTGAAACAGGGAAAATGGAGAAAAGACTGCCTTATAAGTTTCCAGCATTCATCAAACAATGTATTTTTACAGAAGATGGCCTTTTCGCACTCTTGATAGAGCGGGAATACAAAAGCACTCAAATGACATTAAGCGTAGTAGAAATAAATTGGTAAGCATTTTCTTGCCTGCCTGTGCGGGTAGGCAAGCACATTTTCATTATTCACTCAATCACATGAAAAATTTTATCTCTTGGAGCATATTTGCCCATTTGTTCATTTTCCTTACCTTATTTAGCTGTTCCAGAAAAGAAGCCGAAGATAAGGCTAAAAAACTTAGCTCGGAAGCAAGTTTCAAACTCCTAAATAATGATAAAAAAGGGGCTATCGCTGACATATCGGAGGCTATCAAACTTGATGGAAAATCTGAGTATTATATAAAGCGCGCTGAGTATAAAATGAGTGGTAATGACTTTGACTCAAAAGGTGCCATCGAAGATGTATCAGAAGCTATCAGACTTGATGGAAAGCCCGCTTATTATGCAACGCGAGCTGAATACAAAGCAATTGCTAATCTTAGCCAAAAAGAAGTACTTGATGACCTCAACAAAGCTATAGCACTTCTTGAATCAGGAAAAAAAGATGACCTCACGCCTGTTGCGCTTATCAATACATGGAAGGCGCGTGCTAATCTACACGCAAAAATGAGTAATCAAGCGGAGGCTCTCAAAGACCTCACACTTTTGATAGATACCTATAGCAAAGTGGCAGAAGATAAGCAACAATACTGTATAGCCAATGTTATAGATGCTTACCTGCAACGCGGTTTTATCGCATACAGTACTGATAAAAAAGAAGCACTGGCAAATTTTGTAAAAGCATTAGAAATCAGTCAAGGCAAAAATGTAGATGCTTTGTATAACATGGGCGTAATAAAGACCGAGTTAGCCGATTTTGAGGGTGCATTAAGCTGTTATAATCAAGCCGTCAATATAGGCGAAGTTAGTGGTGCGGTTTATAGCAATCGTGGAATGGTACTTATGGAATTGAAGCGTTTAGATGAAGCCTGTAAGGATTGGCAACAAGCGCGCAGAATGGGCGAACAAATGGGTAATCAAAACATTAGAAAGTATTGCAGATAGGCGTTTTTTCAAAATCAAAACAAATCGCAGGCGCAAGTTTTCAAACTTTCGGACTATGGCCTGAAAGAAAGCGTCACTTTTAAGATTCAAGAAACGAATGAAACTTTATCTGTCCTCCAAATAGGCGATAAAAAATACAGCTTAG
>JAYTNK010000183.1:0-3028 GCA_043748375.1 Cytophagales bacterium | reverse complement strand
TCTTAGAAAGTTATTGCGGAAATTTTTTTGCAGGTTTCAAAAGTGCATTTTTTCATAGAACAGGGGGTTGCAACCCCTATTCTATGAAAAAAAACCTGTAATAACTTTCGAAGAACCATAATTGCTTATCAGTTTTTTTACCAAGATAAAAAGTTCAAGTTGTTTGTTTTTTATTCCTACCATGAAAAAAGTTTCGTTAAAGCCCTATAATACTTTTGGCATAGCTGTCAATGCGCAATATTTGATTGATTTTGATAGTGTAAACACCTTAAGAGTTTTGCGCAAAGCCTATCAACATTTGCCTCAATTATTGATAGGCGAAGGAAGCAATGTGCTTTTTTTACAAGATTTTGAAGGGCTTATATTGCGCAATGCTATCAAAGGCATCGAATTGATAGGAACATGGACAAACGACAAAGGCGAACAAATATCTACTATACGTGTAGGTTCTGGTGAGAATTGGCATAAATTTGTATTATATTGTTTAGAAAATAATTATTTTGGACTCGAAAACCTATCACTTATACCAGGAACTGTGGGTGCTTCGCCTATGCAGAATATTGGTGCATACGGAGTAGAGGTGAAAGATTTTATCAGAGAAGTAACTGCCTTGCATTTAGACTCAAATGAAATACATATTATCTCAAATAAAGATTGCCAATTTGGATATAGAAGTAGTATATTTAAAGGCGAGCAAAAAGGAGCGTATGCTATCTTGTCTGTAACCTTTGATTTGCTCACAGAGCCAAAATTGCGCCTTGCCTACGGCGATATAACCAAAACCCTCGAAACAATGGGTGTTACCACGCCTACCGCCCAAGAAGTAAGCCGAGCTATAGTCCAAATTCGCACAAATAAACTGCCTAATCCTGCTGAAATAGGTAATGCAGGTAGTTTTTTTAAAAATCCTGAAATTTTTCGCGCTATGTGTGAGCGATTGCAACAACATTTTCCTAACTTGCCTGCGTATCCTTCTGAACAAACAGATATGGTCAAAATTCCTGCGGGATGGCTCATAGAACAAGCAGGATGGAAGGGCTATAGAGCGGGTGATGCAGGTGTGCATCATAAACAAGCCCTCGTACTTGTAAATTATGGAAAGGCCACAGGTTCAGAAATTTGGGAATTAGCAAAAGCTATTATGCTTGATGTGGAAAGCAAATTTGGTATTATTTTAACCCCTGAAGTAAATGTTATTGAGTAGCGAATTAATTCTTTCCGCCACTGGCGAAATATACCACCTGAACTTGCGCCCTGAGCAGTTGGCGCATACCATCATCGCTGTAGGCGACCAAGACCGTGTGGCAGAAGTTTCAAAACATTTTGACCGCATCGAGCATCGCGCCCAGCACCGCGAATTTGTAACGCATACGGGTTATATAGGCAATACCCGCCTGACAGCGATTTCATCAGGTATTGGCACGGACAATATTGATATTATGCTCAACGAGTTAGACGCTTTGGTGAACATAGATTTTGCCACGCGCCAACCTAAAACAAACCTTGTATCGTTGCGTATTGTGCGTGTGGGTACATCAGGCGCGTTGCAGGCGCACATTCCTGTAGATAGTATGCTCGTTTCCAAAGATGCAATAGGTTTGGATAGCCTCATGGCATTTTATCAACTGCCACAAACATCTACAGAAAAAGCCTTTTGTAGCCAAGTGCAACAACATTTAAGTCTGCCTTTCCTACCTTATCAAGTAAGTGCCTCGCCTACTTTGTTTGCCAAATTTACAGATTTGCCACATGGCTTTACACTTACCTGCCCTGGTTTTTATGCGCCACAAGGCAGGCAATTACGTCTGCCTCCCAATCCTGAAAATATTTTGGAGAAATACCGCAACTTTGCCCATGATGGAGCGCAGTTTACAAACTTTGAAATGGAAACTTCAGGCTATTATGCGTTTGGAAAGTTACTTCAGCACGAAATATTATCCTTAAATGCCATAGTAGCGAATAGGGCTACAGGCGAGTTCTCGACAAACGCTACCCAAACCATTGAAAATTTGATACGTATTGCTATTGAAAGATTGATTTAGCCTAATCAGAAGCCTATCTTGTGCCAAAAATTGCACTACCCACTCGTATTAATGTGCTACCTTCTTCAAGGGCAATATGATAATCTTGGCTCATGCCCATAGATATTTCAGTGAGTTGTACGTTTGGAGCTTGTATAGTTTCTTTCATGCGTTGCGCAAATTGGGCTAAACCACGAAACTCTTGCCTAATTTGCGCCTCATCTTCTGTGAAAGTTGCCATGCCCATAAATCCGCAAATTCGAATATGCGTAAACTTGGATAAGGTATCAGAAGCAAGGAGCGTTTGCGCCTCTGTGTATGAAAAGCCATGTTTAGTATCTTCTTGTGCTATATAAATTTGCAACAAGCAATCTATTACGCGATGGCACTTGCCTGCCTCTTTATTTACGCTTTCAAGCAGTTTTTCACTGTCGATAGAATGTATAACAGAAATAAAAGGAGCAATATATTTTACTTTATTGCTTTGTAAAGAACCTATTAAATGCCATTGTATGTCGGTAGGCAAGACTTCATGTTTTGGCACAAGTTCTTGTACGCGATTTTCACCAAAAATTCTACAGCCTGCATTATAGGCTTCTTGCAATTTTTCTACAGGGTGTGTCTTACTCACTGCAATTAAACGGGCTTGCCTGCCCTCCAATGCCTGGTTAAAAAAAGCTAACTTTTCTTGTATCATAAATATTATAGTTTTTTAACGAATTAGTAATATTTTACCTTGTTGGCGCAATACCTTTCCGCGTTCGAGTACATTTTGATAGCTTGCCTGCCAAATATAAATACCTGCTGGTGCAGGTTTTCCGCCAACATTACCGTCCCACGCCTCATCTTGCCTACGCGCCGTGAATATTACTTCGCCCCAACGATTGTAAATATTAAAGTTTAATTTGGTTAAATATTCGCCCCATATCTTTAAAGTAGGGTTATTTGCATCTCCATTAGGCGTAAAAGCGGTGGGAACAAAAAACTTGGGTTCACATACGGTTACT
>JAYTNK010000182.1:0-10143 GCA_043748375.1 Cytophagales bacterium | reverse complement strand
AGTTACAAAATCTGACCGAGTTAGATGTTTCTCATAACCCTATAATCTATATTCCAAAAGAAATTGGCGATTTTACATTTTTAAAAAAATTGAATATTTTTTACACAAATATAACATCATTACCCGAAAGTATAGGTAGGCTTAAAAATTTAACTGACCTAAACTGTTCTTCAAATAATTTGTTGGAATTACCCAAAAGTATAGGAGAACTACAATCATTGAAAAGCCTACGTTGTGATAGGAATAGATTAAATAGTTTGCCCAAAGAAATTGGTAACTTACGTTCTTTACAGCACTTAGAGTGTGCTATAAATAATATAAGAATACTACCAAAAGAAATAGGCAATTTAGTTTTATTACGTTCATTAGATTGTCGTGGTGATACGTTACAGGCACTTCCTCGTGAAATAGGCTTGCTAAATAAATTGGAATACCTTCAATGCGGCATGAATAATATTACAGATTTACCTATTGAAATTGGCAACCTGAAATCTTTAAAAGTTCTTGATTTTAGACACAATAAAATACAATATATTCCTAAAGAAATTAGTAAGTTAATAAATTTAGAAAAACTAATATTTGTAGAGAATGAAGTTACTGAATTACCCAAAGAAATAGGTGATTTAGTAAATCTACAGTATCTTTGGTTTGAAAAAAATAAAATAAAACAGATGCCAAATGATATTTTTAAGTTGCAAAAATTGGAAGCACTAATGGGTAGTAGCAATTTATTTTCAGAAACAGAAAAATTACGTATCAAACAAGCTATGCCAAACTTGTTTAGTATATCTTTATAAACGGCTTAATAATAGAAAGTGCAGTTATTGAAGTGATACTTTTCTGAGTAAATGTTTTACTAAATCTCTCACTTTTTTGAAAGCACCCCTCCAGCTTCGGCGAAGTTTTAAAACTTTGCTGAAGCTATCCGCTTTTTATTGAAAACCACTATCTTTGCCTGTATGAATTACAAGGACTTTATAGAGCGCAATCCTGCCATTTTGGTAGGCAAGCCTATTATCAAAGGCACACGCATTAGCGTAGAACTTATTTTGCAGAAAATGTCTGAAGGAGCTACTATAGCAGATTTGCTCAGAGCTTATCCACACCTTACCGAACAACAAATTTATGCTGTTTTGGCGTATTCTGCACACCTTATCAGCAATGACTCACTTTTAGAAACAGCTTGATATGATTTTGGCTGATGAAAATATAGACCACAGCATCATAACTTGCCTACGCGATGAAGGTATAGAGGTTTATTCGATTTATGAAAACCAGCGTGGCACAACAGACTTAGACATTGTTGCACTTTCGCGCAATCCGCCTCGCATTATCCTCACAGAAGACAAAGATTTTGCAGATATTGTGTTTGCTTATCAGACTAAAGGCATAAGCGTAATTTTGCTTAGGTATGCTTTTGATGAAACAGCGCAAATAACTAAAGTCCTTGTCAATTTTTTGAAAACTAAAACAGAGGAAGTTTGGGGTAAGTTTATTACTATCACTACCTCCAAAATAAGAATAAGAACTATAGATTAGCTTTTTCTGAAAAACCACTATCTTTGCACTTTCTTAGGTTTGAGTAGGCAAGATGATTACTCATTCATTCACTCATTCATTCACTCCCTGATGACCGCTAACGAAATTCGCCAACAATTCCTCGACTTCTTCCGCCAAAAAGGACATATTATCGTGCCTTCCGCGCCTCTCGTACTGAAAAACGACCCAACTTTGATGTTTGTCAATTCGGGTATGGCGCAATTCAAAGATTTTTTTACAGGCATCAAAACGCCTACTGCGCCCCGTATAGCCGATACGCAAAAATGTTTGCGCGTTACAGGCAAGCACAATGACCTTGAAGATGTAGGGCATGATACTTATCACCATACACTTTTTGAGATGTTGGGCAACTGGTCTTTTGGCGATTATTTCAAGAAAGAAGCCATCGATTGGTCGTGGGAATTACTCACCGAAGTATATAAATTGCCCAAAGAACGCTTGTATGCGTCTGTTTTTGGAGGCGATACAGAGGAAAATTTAGCTGTTGATTTAGAAGCACTTGAGCTTTGGAAAAAATACTTGCCTGAAAGCCAAATTTTGTTTGGTAATAAAAAAGATAACTTTTGGGAAATGGGCGCGACAGGGCCTTGCGGTCCTTGCTCCGAAATTCATATAGATCTTCGCCCCCAAAGCGAAATAGACAAACTCGCAGGGCGCGAACTTGTAAACCAAGACAATCCACTCGTGATTGAGATTTGGAACAATGTATTTATGCAGTTTGAGCGTCAATGGGACGAGGCGAAAGGTGGCGAAAAAGCTCTGCAAGAGTTTGAAAGAATCTACAAAGGTGATGACCTCAAAAAAGCCAAAGCACAAAAGCACATTGAAGTTACTAAATTGATAACCTTGCCTGCCCAACATGTAGATACGGGTATGGGCTTCGAAAGGCTTTGTATGGCTATTCAGGGCAAGACATCAAACTATGACACTGATATTTTTCAACCGCTCATTCAGCATACAGCAGGCAAGGCAGGCGTAAGCTATGGCAAAGACAAAAAAACAGACATCGCGCTTCGTGTGATTGCTGACCATATTCGCGCCATTGCCTTCACGATTGCCGATGGACAAATGCCTTCCAATGTAAAAGCGGGCTATGTTATTCGCCGAATTTTGCGCCGAGCAGTGCGTTATGGCTATAGTTATTTGGGCTTCCGTGAGCCTTTCTTGTGTCAATTAGTGCCTATCTTGGCTAATCAATTTGCCGATATTTTCTCCGAATTGAAGGCACAAGAGGCATTTATTACGAATGTTATCCGTGAGGAAGAGAACAGCTTTTTGCGTACTTTGGAAAATGGCATCAAGCGTTTAGATGATGTTATCCACAACCTGCCCTCCTCTGTTGGCGAGGGGCAAGGTGGCGAGGCGGTCATAGATGGCAATGTAGTATTTGAACTATACGACACTTTTGGCTTTCCTTTAGATTTGACAAACCTTATTGCCAAAGAAAAAGGCATCAACATAGATGAAATAGGCTTTGACAAAGCTCTTGAAGAGCAGAAAAAACGAAGCAGGAGAGCTACTGATGTTACCGCAGGAAACTGGGTAGAATTGCAGGAAATAGACCGCATCGAGTTTGTAGGCTATGACGTGGAGAGTTGCGAGGCAAAAATAGTGCGCTACAGGCAAGTGAGGGAAGGTAAAAAAGAATTTTACCAAATCGTACTTGACCAAACGCCTTTTTATGCAGAAAGTGGCGGACAAGCAGGTGACTCAGGCGAGTTGATTTGTGCAGAAGCAGGCTTGAAAATTGCTATTTTTGAAACCAAAAAAGAGAACGATTTGATTGTCCATAGCACCACTGATGCGAAATTTGCGAAGGTAGAAAATTTGGATAAACTTTCCTTTACTGCCCAAATAAATACGCACAAACGTACCCTTACTTCCAGCAATCACTCGGCTACACACCTTGCTCATGCCGCGCTTAGGCAAGTTTTGGGTACACACGTAGCACAAAAAGGTTCATTGGTCAATGAAGAAGTATTGCGTTTTGACTTTTCGCACTTCGCCAAAATGACTGACGAAGAGCTTGAAACAGTAGAAAACCTCGTAAATCAAAAAATACAAGCAGGTATTGAATTGATAGAAAAGCGAAATGTGCCTATAGAAGACGCGAAACAATTAGGCGCGATGGCTCTTTTTGGAGAAAAATATGGAAATTTTGTGCGTGTGATAACTTTCGATAAAGATTTTTCTGTTGAGCTTTGTGGAGGCACACATATCAAAAATACGCGCCAAATACAGCTATTTAAAATCCTGAGCGAAAGCTCTACTTCGGCAGGCGTAAGGCGCATAGAAGCCATTACTTCCGAAGTTGCAGAGGCGCATATCAACCAAAAACTAAAAACTTTTGAGGAAGTAAACGACCTGCTCAAAAACCCTAAAGACCTTACAAAAGCTGTAGAATCACTTTTGCAAGATAAATCAGACTTACTCAAACGCATCGAGCAACTCGAAAATGTCCAAGTGCAAACCCTCAAACGCGAATTGGCAGGCAAGAAACGCGCAAGCGCAGGGCATACGTTCATTGTAGAAAAAATAGAAATAGCCTCGCCTGATGCGTTGAAGCAACTTAGCTTTGAATTACAACGTGCAGACGATAATTTGTTCCTTGTCTTGGGAGCAGAAATTATGGATAAACCCATAATTTCAGTCATGATTTCAGAAGCATTGATGAAAGCCAAATCTTTAGACGCTTCCAAAATCGTGAAAGAACTTGCCAAACACATTCAAGGCGGAGGTGGTGGTCAGCCTTTCTATGCTACGGCGGGAGGCAAGGACGCAAGCGGTTTAGACAAGGCACTGCAAGAGGCGGTAGGCAAGTTTTCAAGCCTATAAAATACGCAACCCGCAAGATAATTTTTGCGGGTTTATTTTTTGAATGTCTATATTTTTTGTATATTTGCTTGAATTTTATGAGCTATTGATATGAGCCAAATTTTGCTAACCCTAATAGACAATGCCAAAATAGAGGCGTTTCTCGCCTTCGTGAAGGATTTGAATTATGTGGAAAAGGCAGAAATCTTGCCTGAAACCTCGCCTACAGAAGTTTTGCCTGAAATAGTCTTGCCTGCCCGCCCCGCACATGGCGACTATAGCGTAGAGGATATACAAGGAATAGCCGACCAATTCCCCAAAAACTACAAATGGACAGCAAAAGACCTTGAAAAATATTTCCCTCAAGACCTCAAAATCAGTGTTCAAATTCTTCAAAATAAAATTTTCATAACGCCCAATCCTACCAATTTACACCAAGATATTTCACAAGAATTATGTTTTCAAGTTCATTCTTTTGCAAAAGAAAAACAAGCAGGCAAGGTATTACACGCACCATTCGACATAAAATTTGATAAAAATAATGTAGCGCAACCTGACATTCTTTTGCGCAAAAACAAAAAAAACTTACCTACATGGATTGCCGAAATTTGGTTGCCCACCAATCCCAAAATTGAGCGCGACTTGAAACACAAGTTATACGAAAGTAATGGTGTTACAGAATATTGGCAAATATTCCCCAAAAAGAAAAAAATATCTATAGAAGTACTGAACGAAGCAGGCAAGTATGAAGTTTTTGCAGAGGCAAAGAAAACAGGCAAGGTGCAGTCTAAGGTATTAGAGGGCTTTTCGGTGGATATTGCTGAGCTTTGGGCAAGCTGTGAGGCGTAACCTTACTTATTGATTATCAATTACTTAAACAACCATTCCTTATTATGACTTTCGAATTCAAAAACTTAGGGGCTATCAAAGAAGCCCAAATAGAAATGGGCAGGCTTACCGTCATTTCAGGCAAGAACAACACAGGCAAAACGTATTTGACGTATGCGGTGTGGGGGCTTTCAGCAGGCGGTTTTTATACAATAAATGCTTCTGATACGTTTAAATCTATTAGTGATTCGGAAAAATTGTTGTTAGCATCTGAACTTGATTCTGGTATATTAAAAGAAGTAGATTTGAGTCCATTAGAAAATGAATTTACATCAAGATACTTAAGCTCTGTTTTAAGGTATGAGGAACAAATAAATCTACTATTTGGTACTTCCAATACTTTTTTTAAAAATACAAAAATTACCTGCGCCTATAACGATATTAAAGAAGAAATTTCAAGAAGAATTTACGGAGAGAGAGACGACAATAATGCTTATATATTTAAGTATGAAAATATAGAAGGCACATTGATATTTAAATTACAAATTCAAAAAATGAAAGATAAGACATTTGATGTTTATGAGTTAGAAAAATGTTTAGGAAGTATAGGATATCACGTATTTTATCATAACCCTTACCTTTTTACAGCACAAAGAGAAGCTATTCATTTATTCAAATATAGTATTAATAAAAGCGCGAGATACGGACTAAGAAATGGAATTAAAAACAACCAAAGGGATAAATATGCCATTCCTTTAGAGCGGAATATAGATTTCGTTTCTGATTTTGATAACTTAGAACAAAATTATTCTTTTTTAAAGGACACAGATTTAATTACCGAAATAGAACAAATTTTAGGTATAAAATACCAAATTCATTATGATAGTTTTCAAGTAGAAAATGCAAATGGAATAACTACACCTGCATTTATGGCTTCTACTTCAGTGCGTACTTTGGCAGACTTACATTTTTATCACAAGCATTTAGCCCAAAAAGGCGACTTGCTTATGATAGACGAACCCGAACTAAACCTACACCCCGAAAATCAAATAAAAATAGCGAGATTGTTAGTAAAGTTGGTAAACGCAGGAATTAGAGTATGGATAACTACGCATAGCGACTACATAGTAAAGGAATTGAATAACTGCCTTATGCTCTCCAATGACTTCACAGATAAAGAGGCTTTTATGCAGGAATATAACTACAAGGAAAACGATATTTTGAAAAAAGAGGATATTCGAGTGTATATAGCCCACGAAGAAGGCACAGTCGAGCAGGTAGAAATAGGCAAGTTTGGCATGAAAAAAACTACCTTTGATGAAGCACTTAAGCGTTTTAATGAAGTTTCAGATACACTATTTAACATTCTCGACTAATGTATGACGCTACGAAACTATATCAATCAATCCCTTTTGTTAGAAATCAAAAACGGACAAGTTGTTTTATGCGAAGAAAATGCCATAAATAACACAGACCTACGCGAAGTTACTATCAAAAACTTGCCTGCCAATACCTTTGCTTTTAGTTTAGATAAACCTATCATTTTTCAAGAAAATGCCAATCCACGAAAAGCAAACAACGAGTTTTTGGGCGAAGCACCAAACATCAAAAAACGTTGTGATGCTGTAATAGTGTGTGAAGAAGAAGGCGTCACCTATATTTTGATTTGCGAACTGAAATCTATAAGTTTAGATGCACAAGATTATGAATATCAATTAGTGAATGTGCATATTTTTGTAGATTATATTTTGAATTTATACCAACATTTTACACAAAACCCTGCCCTACATACAAAAACAGAGCATTTTCTTTTTCACAAAAAAAATCTACAAACTACCCAAGAAAAAGAATTTAGGAAGCATAAAATTGTCTATGAATCTGTTTTCCCAGAGCATACACAAGATACTATGCACAACTTCCCACAATATAAAGTAGCTACTTTCCCCTTTGAGAAGACACACTTTAATTTCTTGAAATGGGAAGACTTACGCACTTTATTTTAAGAAGCAGTAGGCAAGTCCATAAAACAAGTAACCCGCAAGATAATTTTTGCGGGTTATTTTTTGGAAAGTATTTTTTTCTTTTTACATTTGTGCATGACAACATTAGAGAATAAAATCAAAGGGATACTTTTTGGCAATGCTATAGGTGATGCCATCGGATTGGGTACGGAATTTATGAGTAAATTACTTGTCAAGGCTTTTTATACAACAGGTTTGCGCAATTATAGCGACATTCACCAAGACGCACACCGAATTAGATGGAAAAAAGGCGAATGGACAGACGATACTGACCAAATGTTATGCATTTTGGATAGCTTGGTGGAAAATAAACGGTTGGATTACAAAGATGTAGGCAAGCGTATTCATCAATGGGCATATTCGGGAGGACGTGGCATAGGCAATACGGTTTTCAACGTATTAAAACACCCTCATTTTTTGCAAAATCCACACGCTGTAGCAGAAGAAATTTGGATAAAAGGCGATAGACAAGTAGCGGCTAATGGGGCTATCATGCGTACTTCAGTCTTAGGAATTTGGCAATACCAAGACCTCGAAGCGGTGCGCCAAAATACAGCAGATGTAGCTAAAATCACCCATTTTGACCCTCGATGTGTGGGTTCATGTGTAGTCCTTACCACAACTATAGCGCGGATTTTGGCAGGCGAGCTTGACCTCGATAAGCTCTACGATTTGGCAGAAGAAGAGGCGAAGCAATATGACGCACGCATATTGCCTTACCTACAAGATGCACGTAAACAACCCATTACCCATTTTGATTTAGAAGAAAAGACAAGCATAGGTTACACGCTCAAAGCCCTTGCCTGCGCTTTTTGGGCTTTGCGACAAGATAACTTTCAAAACGCTATCAGCGCGATTATACACGAAGGAGGAGATGCAGACACGAATGGCGCAGTAGCAGGCGCGTTGCTTGGTGCTAAGGTAGGATATGACAACTTGCCTACCAATTGGCTACATGGGCTTGTGAAAAGAGTTGAATTAGAACAAAAAGCTGATAAACTTCAGGCTTTATTTAAAGATGCTGCGTCTTAGGAATAAACATTAAAGGTTCTTCGAAAGTTATTACGGTATAGCCACGCTGTAAGCGTCTGTTATACACTTTAGCACCCCGCAAAAGCCTAAAAAACAATGACTGCTTATATATTTTGGTAGCTTCCGCTATAACTTTCTAAGAACCACATTAAATAAGATAACCATTGGCAATATATGTTTTTGGGCGCGCCCCAACATTCAAAACAGGTTTGTCTATGGTTGATAGACCTTGACAAACCTGTTTTTAGCTGTATTATTTTTTACTTTTAAGTTCTTGCCATTCGCGATTATCGGCACTGTCATAACTATATGCACCATCTATTATATTTTTATAGTAATATTTGCCGCCTTTCTTCTTGATAGCAAGCCAACTATTAATAGTGGGGAAATCATACGCCATTTGTTTGCGCAATTCATCGCTATAAACACAACGTACTTCTAATAAAATAGCTCCTTCTTTCATGTTTTCCATAGCTCGCTTAAATAGCGAAGCCATCATTTTGCTATCCTTGATAGGCGAATACATATACAAGAAGTCGGCTTTTTGAAAATAAGCGGGTTCGATGGCAAGTGCATCGCCTAAGGTAATCTCTGTTTCTTTCGAGAAATTCGCCAAGTGTTTAAGGCTTGTTTTGTAAGACTTTTTGCTGTATTCCAAACCAAAAACTTTATCAAAACCTAAACACAATGCGCCATATAACTTTTCGCCATTGCCTGAGCCAATGTCCATGAAAGTCTTTTGCTCGTCTTCACGCACAATACTCACCGTTTCCACAAATTTAGATACGTTGAACCGATAAGCCGCCCAAAATTGCTCTTTGGCAGGTTCATCATTGTATTCTTTTTCAGAAAAGATGGCACTAATAAACTTACTACGCAAGGCTATGTCTGGATTAGCACGACAATATGCCACAACATCTGTATCTGTCAAGCTTAATGTTTGGATAGCTTCTTTTAGCTTTTCATCTTGAAAAAAAACCTCGCCTTGCGCCAAAAAACGTTTTTTTGCGTTCTCATCGCTTCCTATTTTCTTTTCGAGAGGCGTAGTTTGTGCAACAGCAGGTTTATAGTTACAGACAAGGTAGGCAAGTGCCAAATATACATAAATAAGCTTTTTCATGTTGCCTTTAAATTATTTACTAAAAATGTTAGATAGCTTTGTGTTTATAGCTTATTTTTATATCCACTCTTTTACCATAAGTTCATCTATCATAGCAGGAGTTAGATTTTCGTAATACTTATAAGCCCCATCCATTGTTTTTAGTTTTACTTGCATACAAGGCGCGCCTCCACAAGCTGCCAAACATTCTACTTCTTTGATAGTAAATCGCCCATCGGCTGAGGTTTCGTTTAGTTTTGCGCCTGTTTTTTGTTCAAGGTAGGCAACAATTTCCTCTGAACCGCACATGAGGCAAGGGCCTGTTCTGCATACTTCGAATACATACGTACCAACTGCTTGCATGTGAAACATGGTATAAAAACTAGCTACCTCATAGACTTCTATTGGAGCTATTTCTAATATTTCGGCTACTTTATCCATGACGGTTACGCTTGTCCAACCAAACTCGGTTTGGGCAATGTGTAAGATAGGCAATAAAGCTGACTTTTGCTTGCCTGCGGGATAGTGTGTAAGAAGTTCTTGTATTTTCTGCATAGCGTCTGCTGAAAATGCAATAGGCGTTGCATGTTGATGCCCCGCGTGCGCTCTTGAATGACCTGACATAAGATAAAACGTTTAAACTTTGTAGCAAAGATACAGCTTGTTTTGAGATTAAAAATTTTTAAAGAGGCAAAAATAAATAATGACAGTAAAAAAACAAGTTTTTTTTAGTAAAACATTTTAATTTCAAAAAATATTCGTTAGTTTTGCGCCTCCAATTCTTATGAA
>JAYTNK010000181.1:0-6311 GCA_043748375.1 Cytophagales bacterium | reverse complement strand
GTTCGCCTTCTTCGGGTGTATTGATAGGCTGGAAACTATCCGCACCATATTTCTCCCAGTGCCCCGATATTTCGTACAGCTTTTTGCTACCGATATGAGGCGTGATAACGGGTGAGTAACCTGCTTTTACTTGCGCTTTGCGCAAAAACTGCTCAAGCCTTTCACGCAAAAGCGTGCCTTTTGGCAACCACAATGGCAAGCCCATGCCTACATTTTCAGAAAAGGCAAATAATTCTAATTCTTTGCCAAGTTTGCGGTGGTCGCGTTTTTTGGCTTCTTCCAACAAGACTAAGTACTCTTTTAATTCTTTTTCTTGTGGAAACGTAATGGCATAAATGCGGGTTAATTGTTTGCGTGTAATATCACCGCGCCAATACGCGCCTGCTACATTCATGAGTTTTACCGCTTTGATAAAGCCTGTATGTGGAATGTGTGGCCCTCTACACAAGTCTGTAAAATTGCCTTGTTGGTAAAAAGTGATACTCCCATCTGCTAAACCTTCTAAAAGCTCCAATTTGTAGTTGTCCTCTTTTTCAGTAAAATATTGGATAGCGTCCGCCTTGCCTACCTCTGTGCGTTTGTATTCGCTTTTTAGACGCGCAAGTTCGATAAATTTCTTCTCTATTTCTTCAAAGTCATTTTGAGAAAGGAGTTTGCCGTCAGGCAGCTCGATGTCATAATAGAAGCCGTTTTCAATCGCAGGGCCTATGCCAAATTTAGTTTTAGGGTAAATGGCTTCAATGGCTTCTGCGAGAAGGTGGGCAGAGCTATGCCAAAAGGTGGCTTTGCCTTCGAGGTCTTTCCAAGTGAGGAGTTGTAGTTGTGCATCTTGCGTGATAGCACGCGTGGCATCTATGATAGTGCCATTTACTTTGGCGGCTAATACGTTGCGCATCAAGCCTTCGCTGATGCTTTGGGCTACGTCTAAGGACGTGCTACCCTGTGGAAATTCACGAACACTTCCATCAGGCAAAGTGATTTTTATAAGGGACATAAAAGAAAATTTGAGCAAAGTATGTCTTACTATCTTACAAACAATAGAAGTCCACGCTTCGCGTGTGAAAAGTAAGGCAAAGGTAGTTTTTTTTATTGCTTTTCACAAATCTCATGGCAAATTTTTATATTAGACTTCTTGCGAAAGTGTTTTTTAGAAGCCTCACACCCTGCCATCTCTCCATTTTGAGAGAGGGAAAAGGTACTTTCGCAGGAAGTCTATTTTTTGGCTGGCTCTCTTTTTTAATGGCAGAATAACACGTTCGAAGAAGAACAGCATTTTTTGAGGAACAATAACCAGAATAGGGCTAAAATGTGTATATTTGCAAAAAAAATGCACGCCTTTTGTACAAGGCAGGCGTATAAAACTTATATAAACACTTTGTTTGAACCAAAGCACGTTACATTATGAAAGATTATGCTATTTTGCTGTACTATTGCTATACGCACATAGAAAACCCTGATGAGTTTAGGGAGCAGCACCATTATTTTTGCTTATCGCTCAATCTATTTGGGCGTATTATCATAGCTGAAGAAGGACTTAACGGTACTATTTCGGGTTTGAGGGCGGATTGTGAAGTCTATATGACAGCGATAAAAGCTGATGTGCGTTTCGCGCATACCGATTTTAAAGTGGAATATCACGACAGCCACGTATTTCAAAAATTATATGTGCGCGCGAAATCAGAAATTGTACACGCGGGCTTATCGCATATCAAGCCTCTTGAGCGGACAGGCAAGCACTTGAAGCCTGCCGAATTTAAGGCAATGAAAGATGCAGAAGATGTGCTTATTCTTGACGTAAGGTCTAATTATGAGCATCAAATAGGCAAGTTTAAAAATGCGCTCACGTTGAACATGGATAATTTCCGTGAGTTTCCCGAAAAAGTAGCCGAACTATCTGCTTATAAACATAAAAAGGTTATTACCTATTGCACAGGCGGTATCAAATGCGAAAAGGCAAGTGCTTATTTGCTTGAGCAAGGATTCGAAAACGTGTATCAGCTCGAAGGCGGCATTATCAAATATGGTATAGAAGCGGGAGGCGAAGACTTTGAAGGGAAGTGTTATGTATTTGATGGGCGTATTACAACGGACATAAATACAGTAAATCCTGTAGTCATATCGAAATGCTATGTTTGTGGAACAGCCTCTGACCGCATGGTGAATTGCGCAAATGCAGCCTGCAATAGCCATTTAGCTATCTGCGAAGATTGTGGCAATGAATTAGACGGTGCTTGTTCACTTGCCTGCCAAATACACCCTGCTAAACGGGTTTATGATGGAACAGGTTATTATCAAAGAGAACTTAACGGATATAATCCGTATTTGAATGTGAAAAGATAATCAAACTAATGAACCCACAAGAAAGCCTTTCAAGCGTTTTTTTGATTAGCTTAATTTTGTTATTTTTAGTAGACTTCTTGCAAAGCTCCAACAGAATGAGAAACGAAAAATTTGTACTTCCCAATCCCGAACTTGAAGGAGAAATTTACTACTTGACAGAACAAGAAGGTGGGCGAAAAGGTTATGTGAAATCAGGTTATCGCGGACAATTTTTTTATAACGGCAGCGATTGGGATGCACCGCAAGAATTTATTGATAAAGAAATCTGTAACTTGGGCGAAAATGTAAATATTAGACTCCAAACTTCAAGTCCTGACTTTCACGTTGGACAATTTTATGTTGGGCAAGCATTTGAAACGAGAGAAGGGGCTAAAACAGTTGGACGAGGGAAAATTACAAAAATTTTAAGACAAAATTTTAATTATTGGGACTTTGACATCTTTTTTAAAAATCTTCCAGCTAACTGCAAACCATACGACAACCAAAATATTGAAGGTTTTATTGCTGACTTTGATTATGGTCTATATAATATTAAACAAATTGGCAATTTGAAATTTACAAAATCTTTATCTGACAAATATCAAATGTTAACGATTGAATGTAAACTAAAAGACAAAAACATTGAAGCACGACCATTAATTGACGAAATCTGTAAAAGTTGGAGAGAAAAAAATCAAATCGATAATTTGCATTACAAAATAGACTTAAAACATTTTGACAAAGGCTTTACGTTTGAACTAACTTTTGTAACTTGGCATAGTATGTTTTTGACAGGAAAAATAATTGTAAACACAGCGTAAAAAAAACACTAAATAGTTACGTGTTACAAATCCGTTGTTTTTATCTACATAAATAGCTGATAATCAATTATTTAGTGGTAATTTTTCAACAAGTTTGCTACACCATACTACTTACTTAAAATTTCAGTATTCCTTTTACTAAGCACGGTTAATTTCTTGGTAAATATACAGTTTACAAACCCACAAGGTCTTAAATATCTTGTGGGTTTAAATAACTGATAATGAGATTTTTAAATGGTATAAAATATTTTAGAACATCTTCCAAAACCACTTTCTGATGTGTCTATAATATATTGGAAGCTTGTATTTTTAGTGTAAAATTAAAAGGAAGTACACTTTTTTACAATACAACTTTTACAGAGGCTATGTTTTTAAGCAGATAACTTCACACCTATTACCAAAATATCATCTCGTTGTTCTGTATCTTTGATATGCGTATAAAAATAGTCGCTGAGCAGTTGTTTTTGTGTGGTCATATCTTCTTGATACATTTCTTGTAATAGCTCTATAAATTTATTTTGTCCAATTTTCTTGCGTTTTACATCATTTTGGTCTAAGTATCCATCGGTAGTCAAATATATTCTACTGCCTGTATCCAATATAACTTCTTGATTTTCAAAGTCAATGTCTTTCCTTTGTATTCCTCCTATAGATTTTCGCGCTCCCACCAATACCTCTATCTGCGTCATGTCTTTTGGAATATAATACATATTTTGTTTTGCACCTGCAAAGATAAGGCGATGTTTGCCATCGTGATATGGAACGGATTTAATAATCGCCATATCCATGCCATAGTTATTGTCTGTTTCTTTTTGGCGCAATACCAATTCTATCTCTTCGTGCAGTCGATTCAAAATATCGGAAGGATTGTGTACATCCCAAACCCTGATGATTTTATCCAATAAATTATTGGTTATCATAGTCATAAAAGCACCTGGCACACCATGCCCTGTACAATCAATCGCTATCAAATAAGTTTCCTCGCCTACTTTATTGAGCCAATAAAAATCTCCAGATACCACATCTCGCGGTTTGTATATGACAAAATAATCGCGCAACAAATCCTCTCTTTTTTGTTGATGAGGCACTATAGCTTTTTGAATAACTTTAGCAGCGCGGATACTATTTTGTATTTGGCTATTTTGGAGGGCAAGTTTATTGTTTTTCAGTCCAATCGCATCACGTTGTGCCATGATTTCTTCTTGCGTTTGTAGCAATTCTTCATTTTGCGTAGAGATTTCTTCTGTCCTTTCTTGTACTTGTTGCTCTAAAAATAAATTTTGTTTTTTCAAAAAATCAGTTCTCACCTTGTAAAAAGTGGTAGCACTGCCTATAACAAGGCATAAAACTAAGCCACGAAACCAGATAGTTTCCCACCAAGGAGGAAGTACGATAATTTTCAAGGATACGCCTGTTTCATTCCAAAGCCCGTCATTGTTGGTGGCTTTTACCCTAAAAACATATTCGCCAGCAGGCAAGTTTGTATAAGTGGCTTCTTTTTTATTTTCTACATAGTTCCATTCTTTTTCGAAGCCTTCTAAGATATAAGCGTAGCGATTTTTTTCAGGGCGTGTATAATTCAAAGCCACATATTCAATCGTAAACGCGGATTGAGTATGTTTGAGGGTAATTTCTTGAGTAGATTCAATGTGCTGTTTTAGTGGTGAATCCTTGCCTCCTATGGGTACATTTTTGTTGAAGAGTTTGAAGTTGGTAAGATATACAGCAGGCTGAGCAGGGTTTTTGAGTAGTTTGGAAGGGTTAAAAATATTAAAACCATTATTGCCTCCCACTAATACTTCTCCTTGTGGCGTTTTGTAAATTGCCCATCGTGCAAATTCGTCGCCTTGCAAGCCATCTTCTTTGTAGAAATTCTCAAAAACACCCGTTTTCAGCGAAAACTTAGACAAGCCCTTGCTTGTGGTAATCCAAAGCGTCTTTTGGTTGTCTTCTATAATCCCTCTGATGTCTTCATTGACTAATCCATCTTTTTTACGATAGACCTTGAATGTTTGTGTTTTAGCGTCATATTTGTTCAATCCACTAATCGTTCCTGCCCAAATAGCGCCTTCGCTGTCCTCATAAACCTCTATTACACCATTATCGCTGATACTATTTGGATTGTTTTTTTGGTGTTGGAATAACTTGAGCTTGCCTGCTTTGTGCCTGTTTTCTTTGGTAATGAGGAGCAAACCATTGGCAGAAGCTATCCAAATATTTTGTTTGGAGTCTTCAATAATTCGATAAAAATATTTTACGCTATCAGGAAATGCCTTAGACCATAGTATTTTATCATTGGCAACATCATATACGTCCAAAATATGTTCCCAAGAAGGCATATACAAGTTACCATCCTGCCCACTCATCAAAGAAAAGTGTGTATTGGTAGCCAAGCCTTTATTTTGTGTCGTATAATTGGTAAAACGTTGCGTTTTAGGGTCAAACACTATACAACCTTTATACCAAGTGGTAAACCATATTTTTTGTGCTTTATCTTCAGTGATAGATAGTATCGCATTGGCAGAAATCTGCAAGGGGGGAAGAGCTTCTTGGGTATAATTTGTATAGTTATTCTTTTGCTTATCCCACAGACTAATGCCTCCCCCATCTGTTCCTATCCATATTTTCCCATCTTGGGCACTCCAAAAGGAACTTACATTGTTATTAACCAACGTATTAGTTTCGCCGCTTTTTTGATAATAATGTTCAAAATTACTATAATATTGGTTATAGACCACATTCACCCCTTGGTTGAATGTACCTATCCATACATTACCAAATTTATCTTCATAAATTGACCAAGGCGAATTACTCGCAAGGCTATGTTCGTCTTTGTTGCTGTGCTTATAATGGGTAAATATACTTGTCTTTGGGTCTAAAACACTCAATCCACCGTTTTCAATGCCTACCCACAAACGTCCTTGCCTGTCTTCTAACAAAGATTTGACATCATTGCCACCTTGATTTTCTTTATCCTTGATATTATGGGTGTAGTACTTTTCATAAATTACTTGTCCATCTTGAATAGAGATGAGTGAGATGCCTGAGGTTATATCGCCCATCCAATATTTATTTTTCTCTTTACTTTTCACTACAGCGCGAATAAAATTATCTTGTAAAGCACTATTTTCTTTTGTAAAATTAGTAAATGTTTTCTTTTGCTTATCAAAG
>JAYTNK010000180.1:0-2038 GCA_043748375.1 Cytophagales bacterium | reverse complement strand
ATCGCGTGTTTCTTGGCAAGCTATCGCAAGCTCTTGGTGATGTACGGAGTTTTCGCTCATAGTAAGAGTCATATTTTTAATGGGTTTTAGATAAATTATATTGGTGCAAAATTAGATAAAAACAAGATACAAAAAAAGAAAAGTGCTTTGCTATTCTAATATTTACCTTTTTTTATACGTTGGTTTGTATTATTTAAAGAAAAAAATGTATTTTAATACGCGTTTTAACTTCATGAAAAAACTACTTTTTTTACTTTTAGGCTTCTTATGCCTTTCCCTCCATGCCCATGCGCAGGTAAGTTACGGAGGAACGCCCTATAGTTTGGGCAGTAATTTTACCGCAATGCCTTTAGCGCGTGTGTCCTTGCCTACCTATCAAGTGCCAATGCTTGATATGCCCTCAGTCCGTAGGCAAGACCGAGAAACCATCAATTCAAATCGTTTTGCCTCAGCAACAGCCGTAGAGGTATCGCCATATACAAGCGGCTTATGGCAAGACTTGCCTACAGGCGACCGCTTGTGGCGTGTCCAAATCCAACTACAGGGCGCAGAAGTGTCGGGTATGCGCTTGTTCTTTGATGCGTTTATTTTGCCTGAAGGGGGTAGGTTGTTTATTTATAGCCCCAACCATCAAATTATGCTTGGCGCATTTACCGAAAAAAGCAATCGTGCTCACCAAAATTTTGCTACGACATTGCTCAATAGCCAAACTATTATTTTAGAATACATCGAACCTGCAGGCAGGCAAGGTCAAACTCAATTACATTTAAATCGCATCGACCAAGCCTACAGGCAAGTGGGCAATATGTCAAAGCCAAGAAATGATAAATCAAGTATAAACCCTACAAGTCCCGAAGATTTTGGAAGTTCAGGAAGTTGCAACCTAAACGTTAATTGTACTACACTTGCAGATAATTGGCGTGATGAACAACGTGGAGCAGTACGCATACTCACAGTGGACAATAGCGGTTCAAACTATTGCAGTGGCTCACTTATACGCAATACAAACAAAGACAATAAACCGTATATTTTAACAGCTTATCATTGCACAGAAGACGCTACAGTTGCTCACTTAAACAATTGGACATTTGATTTTAATTATCAAATAAGTAACTGCAATAATCAAAATACATCACCTTCTAATACGCAAAATATTACAGGCTCTACGATGCGTGGGCAATATAGTCCTTCAGATTTTGCGTTACTTGAATTACAAGAAAATGTACCCACAACCTTTAATCCTTATTACAACGGCTGGGATAGAACAGGCGTAAGCAGTGCGGGAGCGGTTTGTATCCATCATCCTGCGGGAGATGTCAAAAAATTTACTTTGGATACAGACCAAAACAGCACGAACAGCTACTACAATGATTTGCCTAACGACAACACGCATTTTCGCCAAGTGTGGAACAATGGCACTACAGAGGGAGGCTCATCTGGTTCGCCTCTTTTTAATAGTACAGGCAATATCATCGGGCAGTTACATGGGGGTGATGCTTTTTGCAATGCGCCTAATTCACCTGATTGGTTTGGCAAAGTTTCTGTTTCATGGACAGGAGGTAGTGGTGCTGCTTCCCGTTTGTCCGATTGGCTTGACCCTACAGGCTCAGGCGCAAGTACTTTGAATGGTTCAAATATAGAAACGCCTACGCATATAGAAAATAATAAATTGGACAGTCCATTTAAAGTGTATCCAAATCCAAGTAACGGACTTGCCTACCTTGCCTACGAACAGGGTATTTGGGGGGGGCAAACGGTAGCGATTGCGTTATACCAACTTACGGGCAAGCTTGCCTACGAAGCCACATACACGCTTTCTACAGAGGTAGGGAAAATGGCTATACCTTTCAAAAACTTGCCTACAGGTATGTATATTTTGCATATAAAAACTGAAAAAGGCATCTTTAAGCATAAATTAATGATAGAATAATTTCGAATATTTCCTTTTGTATTTTTTTAAGTGAAAAGAGAAGTTTGTCATTTTGAGCGAAGCGAAAAATCTCGTTTTTCGTTCACAAATCGTCATTCAACAACGAGA
>JAYTNK010000179.1:0-1762 GCA_043748375.1 Cytophagales bacterium | reverse complement strand
ATGATGAATTGTACTTAGCACTCAAATCAGACTATCAAAAATTTAAACAAAAAGCAAAGCAAGAACAAGCCTATTATGAAAATCTATTAACGGAACGCGACCAAAAAATTGTAACCATACAAGCAGAACGTGATAACGTAAAACTGAAGTGGGAAAATGCTACGCAAGACCGAGATAAGGAGATTGACGCACTCAAGCGTGAACTTACCTCTCTCAAAAAATCCTAAAACCTAATCGACTAATCAAAAAATATCATGAAACTTTATAACTTATTTTTTGCCTTGTGTTTGTGTTTGCAAACGGCTTTTGCGCAAAGCCCACAAGCTCAACGACTGTGGGAAATAGCACAAGGTGCGAATTGGACACAATTCAATGGAAACGTCTTCAGCATAGGAATCATCGATAATAAAGCACTCAAAAAAGAACTATCTGATTTTTTGAAAGACAAAAAAATAGCAGGCAAAGCCATAGAATTGCGGAGATTTGACTTCAATGCGCAAATAAAACCTTGCAATATCATCTTTATAGATGGCGAAAGCACTTCCAATACCTTTATAGATGGCGTAAAAGATAGAGCTACAAAAGGCAACTTTCCCGCACTTATGGTTACCGCAAAGGAGGGAATGCTAGAAGATGGTAGTCACGTCAATCTTACACAAGCAGCAACAAGAATAGAAATTAATCTCGTAGAAGCGCAAAAGGCAGGCATCTCATTGAATGTTGGGCAAATACCAAACGCAGTCTTGAAAAGCGTAAAACTAAACGAGCCTAATACGAATAATATAACCTTGCCTACCCTCAAGCGTAAAAAAGAAACAGCAGAAAACATAAGCGAAGAAACCAATACAGCACAAAATAATGAAAAAAGAACAAACAATCCTAAACCTGCACCCGTAGGTGATATACTATTGGGAAAAGCCGCTTCAGAAAAATTATTAACCGATAAACAACTCGCAACTTTTAAAGTGTATGTGAAAGCTTTAGAACAAATGCTTGATGTCAATAAAATAGACTACCAAAATCTCAAAAAGAAATATGACAAAGACCAATCCGAAGCCGAAGCCGAAATAGATGACTTAAATCTCACACTCATCGAATTAGACTCATTACACAAAAAAGATTCGTTGCTCACAAATCAAAAAGTAGCACTCTTACAATCCAAAAATAAACTTGCACAAGCACACGCGCAAACTAATTATTATATAGCTATCGCAGCGGTATTGTTGGCATTATTGGGACTAGGAACAGCCTATCTTTCCCACCGCGACCGCCAAATAATAGCCCGCGAAAAACTAAAATCTGAAACACTCTTACTCAATATCTTGCCTGCCCAAACTGCTCAAGAACTCAAAGAAAAGGGCTATGCTACGCCGCGTCAATACGAACTTGCCTCCGTACTGTTTACTGATTTTAAAGGCTTTACGAGTGTAGCTGAAACCATGTCCCCCGAAGATATTATACACGAGTTAAATAATTGCTTCTTAGCTTTTGATGAAATAGCCGAAAAAAATAACTTGGAACGTATTAAAACCATAGGTGATAGCTATATGTGTGCGGGTGGTGTACCTACGCCCAACAAAACTAACCCTGCCGATACTGTAAGAGCTGGCATAGAAATGCAAGCCTTCATGCAAAAACTAAAAGCCCAACGAATAGCTGAAAAGAAGCCGTATTTTGAATGTCGATTGGGTATTCATTCAGGCAGTGTGGTAGCGGGTGTGGTAGGCAAGAAGAAATTTGCTTATGATATTTGGGGCGACAC
>JAYTNK010000178.1:0-1725 GCA_043748375.1 Cytophagales bacterium | reverse complement strand
GTTTTTCTCTCAAATCGTATTTTTCCTACAGTGGATAATACGGGCGGAATGATAGGCTCGCATTTCCGCCGAAAACTACTAAATAGAGTGTATAATGCGATAAAACCGTAGAGCATAGTGGTTGCTTAGTTGAACTATATCTGTTATTAAAAAGGTTTTTTGGGTTGTAATTTCGTTAGATTTTTCGTTGTAGCGACCTGCTACGACTGCAAAATCTGCCTCATTTCACGCCAAAACACGCATTTTTTAGTGCCAAAAAATTCAACTAAACAACCACCATAAGTAATTGATAATCAGTTTATTATAAAAAAAACTGTTTTTTGCACCTCTTTAGGTTTCTATATAAAAATGGTCTAACGGTTTTATGCTTGGCGACACTCTTTAAATTTAAATAGTTGATTATCAAACACTTAAAAATCTTGCCTACCTGTTACAAAAATTTAGGTAGGCAAGTATAAATCTTGCCTGCCTTTAAATATACTTAAGATTTTTTGCTTTTGCATCTGTTACAAAATCGCGTACGCGTTGCTCTTCGTCTATGTGGCAAATCATAAGTACGCCATCATGTTCAGCAATAATATAATCTTTTAATCCCTGTACGACCACTAACTTATCCTTTGGAGTTCTAATAATGCAATTTGAAGTATTGTATGTAAGCACGTTTTTGTTATCGATGGCATTTCCTGCTTTATCTTTCTTGGCGCGGTCATAAATAGATTTCCAAGTGCCAAGGTCAGACCATCCAAACGTACTGAGGACTACAAAAACGTTGTGTGCTTTTTCCATGATGCCTTTATCCATCGATACATCGGTACAAAGTGAATAGGCATTTTTGATGGCTTTGGCTTCGTTTGGCGTATAAAAATTTGCTTGTGCCTCCTGAAATATTTGAGCTACTTCAGGTATGTGCGCTTGCATGGCTTCTTGCAATGCTTGTAAATTAGCTACAAAAATACCCGCATTCCAAACAAAGTCGCCACTTGCTATAAATGTTTTAGCATATTCTATTTTTGGCTTTTCTGTAAAGGTAACAACCTTGCGAATATCACTTTCTGTATTATCTGTGTCATATTGTATATAGCCATATCCTGTATCAGGGCGAGTGGGCTTTATGCCGAGCGTCATGAGGGCATTATTCGTGGAGGCATGCTGGAGGGCAGTTCGGAGCGTGTTTTGAAATAAGTCTTGCTCTTCAATCGCGTGGTCAGCAGGCAAGACTAAAATATTCGCCTTCTGCGTTCTCTTCGCTATTTTATAGGTGGCATACGCAACACAAGGAGCTGTATTTCGCTTAATCGGCTCAAGGAGAATCTGGTCATCTGTTAAAAACGGCAGTTGTTCACGCACAAGGGGCAGGTAAGCCTCGTTAGTTACGACAAAAATATTCTCGTTGGGTGTAATGCCTTCAAGTCGAGCTACCGTTTCTTGCAAGAATGTACGCTTTACGCCCAGCATATCATGAAACTGCTTCGGGAAGTTTTGGCGACTGAAAGGCCAAAGGCGTGTGCCTGCACCGCCTGCCATGATAACGCTATAATTTTCTTCGATATTCATATATAAGGTCAAATGTTTTTCGGTGCAAAGATGCAAAAAAACTTACGCACTGCCTATTAAGGATAGCGAAATTTTGAAATACGCCTATTTTTATCATGGCAAATGTGATAGTTTCTAAAATAATGGCTATCTTTGGTATCTAAAGTAGCTGAAAAAAGTTTTTTTATTAGA
>JAYTNK010000177.1:0-2727 GCA_043748375.1 Cytophagales bacterium | reverse complement strand
TAGGGCGTATTGGAGGTGAATATATTACCAAAAAAGAACCTAATTATATTTATTTAATCGGCTCTGACAAACTTTCTTCTGAATTGCATACACTTAGCGAAGAAGCAAACAAGCAACATGATAATCTTATTTTAGATTACAAGTACAATGATGAAAAAGACCCAAACCGCTTCTATTACCGCTCTGACCATTACAATTTTGCCAAAAATAATATTCCTATTATCTTTTACTTCAATGGCACGCACCCCGACTATCATCAACCTACAGATGATATAGACAAAATCAATTTTGCCAAAATGACTAAAATAGCACACTTAGTATTTCACACTGCTTGGGAAATCGCTAACCGCGAAAATCGTTTGAAAGTAGATAAAAAATAAAACGACTATTTGGCACACACAATAAACACGTAACTCAGGTTTTATAAAACCATGAGCTACGTGTTTATTACTTAACACAAATGGCGAATTAAATAACATCGCAGTCTATCACCTCTACAGGCAAGTAAGTCAGCGTGCCAAAGTAATCGCCTAACTCACGCATATCATCGTCATCTCGTTCATGATACCAACTTATCTTGAGTGGATGCCCTTGCTTTTCTAATTTTTCTAGTTCCTTGAAAATACCTGTTATAAGGGAGTTTGTACCCGTATTGAAGTACTGAAACTTAAAAGTCATGACTGTTTTTGGTGCAGAAGGGAGCAGTGCATACTCTCTTAAATTTTGTAGAAGAGGTTCATAAAATTCTTTGGCATATTCAGGATAAGACAAGCCTTTGATTTCGAATACCCCCTTATCAAAATTAAAATCTATCGCGGGAGTGTTTTCTGTTTCTTTTAGCAGAATATTTTGCATATTTTAAAATCTTTTGAAGTGCAAATATAATGCTTTTTACCAAAAATGCGTATGTTTGCATAAGAAACCTTTATCTCCAGCCTGCACTATGCTCATACCATCTCTCAAAACCGCCCTTGCCTGCCTATTCTTATCTATACTGCTCGCAACTTGTCGCAACGTGCCAAGTTTTCCAAAAGAGCCTGTTATTTCTATTGAAAGCCTTACACGCACTTTTAACGGCTTTAGTGGCGACAATGTGTTGTTAAAAATACGTTTTCAAGATGGTACGGGTGATTTGGGGTTAGAAAGTGGCGAGCGTCAAACAACACGCCCAGTTACTCGAATAAGTGGCACACAGCCGTTTCAAGAGTATTTTTATACCTTCAATTCATTCGGGCAATTAACGGACTCTACAAGAAATAAATTTTACCATAATTTATTTATTAAGCTATCTCGAAAAAATAGCAGTGGTATATTTGAGGAGATAGTATTTCCAGACCCAAACTTTAATTATAATTATGGGTTTAAACCATTGTATGAGAATAACCGCAAAACGCCTATGGAGGGTTTAATTGAGTATAACATGAACCTAAGCCAGCCTACATTCAAAAAGAATGATATAATAAAATGCGAAATTCAAATATGCGACCGCGATAAAAACTTTAGCAATACTGTAGTGAGCGAAGTGCTTACGTTGCTTATGGAATAGCGCGTTTTCTTTTGAGTGGTATCCGCTACTCAAAAATGAAACGTGCATGGAGTAAAAATGAAATAAATTAAGCTGTAACGTTAAAAGTTTGTTAAGGCAAATCTTTGTATTTAAAAACAGGCTATCTTTGCAATAAAAAAATATAAATATGCTACGCAAATCTTTTTTTCTTACCCTATTGGTTGGTATTACATGGCTTTTTAACACCTTGCCTGCCCATGCACAAAAAGTCATTAAGCCTAAGCCAAAAGCAAGCCCGCTGTGTATGGCTACTTTTTTGGACAATGACACTTATATGAAAGTTACCTACGGGCAACCTAATAAAAATGGACGAGAGATATTCGGTATGCTTGTACCCTATGGCAAACTGTGGCGTACAGGTGCAAACGAAGCAACTGAGTTTACAACCAATAAAGACATTAAGCTCGACAAAAAAACCCTCAAAGCAGGTACATACACTATTTTCACGATACCTGATGCAGAAAAATGGACTATCATTTTTAATAGCTCATTAGGGCAGTGGGGTTCGTACAAATATGAGGAAACAAAAGCAAATAATATACTTCAAATAGAAGTCCCTGTAGAAAAAGGAGAGGACGAATATGAAGGCTTTACCGTACAATTTGAGCAGAGTAAAAAAGGGGCAGACCTCGTACTTTTATGGGATAAAACACGTATTGCTGTTCCTGTTACTTTTATTAAAAAATAACCTTTCAATTTATAGCTATGCGTTTCTCTTCTTTTTTGCTCATTAGCTGTGTATTTTTTGTAGGCTTGAGTGCTTATCAGCTCAAACAAAACATCCAACAAGGTAAAAAGGTATATGAGTTAAATTGTCAAACTTGCCATGGCGAAGATGGGCAGGGTGTACCAAGTGTATTCCCACCATTGGCAAAGGCAGACTATTTGATGCAAAATCGTGTGCGAGCTATCCGACAAGTTTTGTATGGTGCGCGTGGTACTATGGTAGTAAATGGACAGTCTTACGTAGGCGAGATGCCTGCTCAAAACGCATTGAGCGATACAGAAATTGCTGACGTGCTAAACTATGTCCGCAATAGTTGGGGCAACCAAGATGCTACTATTATAACACCTGCAGATGTAAAAGCGCAAAGGAGATAATACATAAAGATAACGTTAAGCCGAGTCGCGTTCCAAAACAAATTGTTTTGGAACGCGAC
>JAYTNK010000176.1:0-2846 GCA_043748375.1 Cytophagales bacterium | reverse complement strand
TAATAGACTTCTTGCGAAAGTGTTTTTTAGAAGCCTCACACCCTGCCCTCTCTCCATTTTGAGAGAGGGAAAAGGTACTTTCGCAGGAAGTCTAATATTGTTTTGGTAGGCAAGATGCTATATTAAGGGCTGTTTTTGCGAACTTGCCTGCCTACGCTTCGAGTGGGCAGGCAAGACAAATAAATCATTACTAAAATCCTACTTATGTTTCGAATTGTACATATCCAACCCAATAGTCATATACCCACAAACCGCAAAGTACTGATTATTTATACGGGAGGCACATTGGGTATGACCTATGACAAGAAGGCGCGTAGCCTTGTGCCATTTGACTTCGAGCAAATTTTGCGAAAAGTACCAGAATTACGCGACCTTGCCTGCGAACTTACGGTTATTTCGTTTGAAACATTGATAGACTCCTCTAATATGCAGCCTACCATTTGGATTCAATTGGCGGAGTTAATTGGGCAAAACTATGAAAAATATGATGGCTTTGTGGTGTTGCATGGCACAGACACGATGGCGCATACAGCCTCTGCCCTTAGTTTTTTATTGGAGGGATTGCGCAAGCCTGTCATTCTTACAGGTGCGCAACTGCCTATTAGTGCCTTGCGCACAGATGCGCGGCGAAACTTACTGACTTCTATTGAAATAGCCATAGCCAAACAAAACGAACAAGCACTTGTGCCAGAAGTGGCTATTTTTTTTAATGATGTCTTGTTGAGAGGTAATCGCTCGCGAAAAATAGAAAGCTCACACTTTGATGCTTTTCATAGCGAAAACTACCCAGAATTAGCCAAAGTAGGCATTCAAATTCAATACAATCATGCCGCTATCCAAACGCCAACGGTGCTATCTTTCTTACAAGTTCACACGAAAATGGATAATCGTGTAACCATCATAAAGATATTTCCTGGTATTAGTGAGGGTGTATTGCGGGGTGTTTTAGAAATAAACGAACTGCAAGGCGTTGTATTAGAAACCTTTGGCTCAGGCAACGCACCTACCGAAAAATGGTTCATCAAAGCTATTCAAGATGCCCTTGACCGCAAATTGTGGATATATAACGTTTCGCAATGTATAGGCGGGCAGGTAATGCAGGGTAGGTATGCAACCAGCCAAGCATTTGCCGAAATGGGTGTAGTGAGTGGGAAAGATATAACCTCAGAGGCAGCTATTGCCAAACTGATGTTCTTATTGGCACAACAATTACCCGAAACGCAAACACGTCTTCGACTTGCCTACCCACTGCGCGGAGAAATGTCATAAGTAGTCGCCAATATATTCAAAAATTATTATTTATTTTGTAAAAAAAGAACCACTATAAATGAATAACTTCCCCTTGATATCAGTTGTTATGTGTACCTATAATGGCGAAAAATATATAGAAGAACAATTGGATTCTATCTTGAATCAAACCTATCAAAACCTAGAAATTATTATAGTTGATGATGTGTCAAAAGATAATACTTGGCAAATACTGCAAACCTATCAACAAAAATTTTCAAATATTGCCATTTATAAAAACGAAATTAATTTAGGATATATAAAAAATTTTGAAGGTGCTTTACAAAAAGCTACAGGCGAACTGATAGCTATTGCTGACCAAGATGATATTTGGGAGAAAGGTAAATTGACACAACAACAAGAAAATATAGGTAGTAATATATTGATTTATCACGACTCTGCTTTAATAAAACAAGATGGTAGCCTGATGAACAAAAATATATCAACCCATATCAAAATGTATGAGGGAGGCAGTTTTAAATCCCTTATTTTTGATAATTGTGTTTCAGGGCATAGTATGCTATTTAAAAAAGAGTTGTTATCTTATATATTCCCATTCCCAACAATTATGCATTATGATTGGTGGATGGCAACCGTTGCGCTCGCCAATGGTACAATACGCTATTTGCCTCAACCTTTGGTGCAATATAGACAACATGAAAATAATGTAACAAATATTACGGGTAGTAATAAGAAAGATAAGCCAAAAACACGAGAGCTAAAAAAGCAATTACGTATATACAATAAGCGTAAAGAATATCAGGACATACTGTTAAGATTTAGACTTTTAAATAATATAAATTTTAAAAGCCAAACAGACAAAAAATTTCTTCATGATTTACAACTTGCTTTTGAAGAAAAGGGACATAAAACCAGAAGCCATAAGCTCTTTATGTTATTGTTTAAAAATATTAAAATAATATTTTTCGTTCGTCATAAAAATATTTTTTACCTATTTAAATATATTATAAAAATCTCGTTTTTTAGACGATACAATGCAAAACCTAATCCAAAATATGCACAAGCATTGACTGAATATTTGGAAAAATAACATAATGTCTGTAAGGTTTTTTATAAATTTTGCAGGCTTATATTGTTCTGCTAATCATTTATCAGCAATCCTACGTGCAAACCTCCCTCAATGCCCCATCCGCCTGTCATAGAACGATACAAAGTGCGGACACCCACATAAGGCGAAAATGTAAAACGCTTAGAAAAGACTTCAAATTTTGAACCTATCGAGAAGCCCAAAGCAGGTGTAGCAAGTTGATTAGGTAGTTTTTCGCGATATATACCCAAAGGCAAAATGTAAGGCGCGATATAAAATTTGTTTTCTTCTATAGGAAAGTGAAGGTGAATGCCTTCTGGCGTAATAGCCAACAGCACAGCCAAATAAATGGCATCAGGGCCTCCGTAAGAAATAGAATTAAGAAACGGGATAATGGCTAACTGAGGTCCAACAGGGTAGCGCATATATTTTGCCCCTTGTGAGGTATTGCCAAACTCAAGTGAGTACGAAATACTTACATAATCGCTTACATAATACTCCAGCGCAAGTC
>JAYTNK010000175.1:0-3218 GCA_043748375.1 Cytophagales bacterium | reverse complement strand
ACCCACAAACGAGAAGCGGCATAATAAGGAGATGTTTGGTTTTCATAACTTTGCGTTATCTCATCTAATAGTTTGGTTTGGTCTTCAGGCGAGATAACTTCGCCTTTGGCTTTGAGCGAGGCAACTTGAATCTGTAACAATGTTTTTGCGGCTGATTTACCACTCATAACAGCTATGCGTCCTGTCGTCCAAGTGTACATCAGGCGAGGGTCATAAGCGCGTCCGCACATCGCGTAATTGCCTGCTCCATAAGAATTGCCTATCACAAACGTAAATTTAGGTACTACAGAATTAGCCATTGCGCTCACCATTTTCGCCCCATCTTTAATGATGCCACCATGTTCAGACCGACTGCCCACCATAAAACCTGTAACGTCATGCAAAAATATAAGCGGAATTTGCTCTTGGTTACAAACCATGATAAACCTTGCCGCTTTATCAGCACTATCTGAATAAATAACGCCTCCCATCTGCATTTCCCCTTTCTTAGATTTTACAATTTTTCGTTGATTGGCTACAATTCCTACCGCCCAACCATCAATCCTTGCACGTGCGCAAATAATGCTCTGCCCATAACCCTCTTTATAAAGGTCTAATTCAGAATTATCAACCAAACGCTTTAAAATCTCTATCATATCATACGGCTTGGCGCGGTCATCAGGCAAAATGCTATAAATTTCCGTCATGTCTAAGGCAGGCAAGGCAGGCAAGGCGCGGCTAAATCCCGCCTTCGGGCGTTCGCCCATCTTATCAAAAGTTCGCTTTACCGCCTCAAGAGCCGCTTGGTCATTGGGGTATTTGTTATCAGTAACACCTGATATTTCACATTGCGTGGTTGCGCCACCGAGTGTTTCTGCATCAACGTCCTCGCCTATCGAGGCTTTCACCAAGAAGGGCCCTGCCAAGAAAATAGAGCCAGTTCCTTCGACTATCATAGCTTCATCAGACATAATCGGTAGGTAAGCCCCACCTGCAACGCAACTACCCATAATAACTGAAATTTGCGGAATACCCATAGCCGACATATGTGCATTGTTGCGAAACATACGCCCAAAATGCTCCTTATCAGCAAATATATCTGCCTGCAACGGCAAGAAAATTCCTGCACTATCTACCAAATAGACCACAGGCAATCTGTTTTCCATCGCAATTTCTTGTGCACGTAGATTTTTCTTACCTGTAATAGGAAACCACGCCCCTGACTTTACGGTAGCGTCATTGGCGACAACCATACATTGCCTACCGCGAATATACCCTATCACCACTATCACCCCTCCAGCAACGCACCCTCCCTCCTCTTCATACATTTCATAACCCACAAACGCACCCATTTCTAGTTGCTGTGCGCCATCATCAAGCAGGTAGGCAATACGCTCACGCGCAGTCATCTTCCCTTTATCGCGCTCTTTTGCTTGTTTTTTTAATCCACCGCCCTCGTACACTTTTTGCAAGCGTGTTTGAAGCAAGTAAGAGAGTTGTTTGTTGATGTCCTCGTTTCGATTTTGGTCTATATTCATGGGCTTATATCGTTTGCACCGCAAAGGTAGGCAGTATTTTTGGAAAAACTAAAATAAATATAACAAAAATATAGTTAAAAATAGTGGTTTCGTCCTATCCACGTAAAAAATTTGTGATTTTCCAAAAAAAGTAAGGTAAAAATTTTGATTTTCAAGAAAAAAAATGTTAATTTTGCAAAATGCGAAAATAGTTTGAATCTATGATGATATATTTTTGATTTCGGATTTCACGACATCTGAACTCATCCTCTAAAACCATCCCATCGCACATTCATAAAATCGCACATTCAAAAATTCCTAACATTACAAATGAAGAAAAATGAATTTGTACGGAAAAAAAGTGCTAATCCTAAACCAAGACTTTCGCGCTCTTACTATCTGTAGCATACAGAAAGCGTTTATCTTGGTTTACCTAAACAAAGCCGAAATGGTAGCGGAATACGAAGACCGCCCCCTAAAATCCATCTCTGCTCGGTTTGCTACGCCTTCTATTATCCGCTTGTTTCGATACGTTCAACTTCCCTATCGTGGTGTATTGCTCAGTAGGCAAAACGTATTTAGGCGGGATAACAACACGTGCCAATATTGTGGCACCACTGTCAATCTGACACTCGACCACGTATTGCCTCGCTCTCGAAGAGGAGGCTCTACTTGGGACAATCTCGTTACGGCATGCAAGTCTTGTAATGCGCACAAAGGGGACTCTACTCCCGAAGAGGCAGGAATGCCGCTGCGCCGCAAGCCCTTTAAACCGTCCTTTCTGATGTTTCTGCGTGATTTCTCAGGACACATTGACGAAAATTGGCGACCATATTTGGGCAAACCCCAAAGAGTGTGGCAAGTCAATTAAAGCAAATAACCTAAAAAGACTTGCAGCTTTTGCAAGTCTTTATATTTTCTAATTTGTAGGACTTTTGCTTCCCCATTTCATAGGGGGCTATTCAAAATTGAACCCCTAAAGAGGTTCTACAAAAGGCAAAAAAACCCTTTAGGGGTTGAATTTACGTTTTTTTACAACGTGATTTTACTTGTTGGCTTCCTGCAAAAAATAGCCTACGCACAATTATCTGGTACTCAAGGACTGTGCTTTGATGGGGTGGATGATTATGTAAGCATGCTCAGGCTTTGGGAGTATAAAATCCGCAGAAACTTTTGCAGGCGAGAGCGGAACATCTGTGGAGGATTATAGCCAATTCATGATAGGCAGTGTGTCTTCGCCTTTGCTCATTACACTTTTGAGGCTACAAGCAGAGAGAGTAGTAGGACTACAAGGCAAAAAGACAGCACAAGTAAAACTCACTTGGCAGACAGCAACCAAAATCAACAACAAGGGTTTGAAGTAGAAACGAGCGAAAACGGGCTTGCCTACCGCAACATAGCCTTCGTAGATGGAAAAGGAAACATTACTACAGTGAGCAGTTAGCCCTGAGTAATGCTGCTGATTCATACTACCGTTTGAAGCAAGTAGATTTTGATGGTACATTTTCGTATTCGCCTATAGTGTTTGTAGCAGGTATGGCAGGCAAGGACTTTGTCATCGTCTATCCTAATCCTGCCCAAAGCGAACCCAAACTAAAGGTATCTGAAAGCATCTTGCCTACCGATATGCTCAAAGTGGAAGTCTATACGATAGCAGGCAAGCGCGTATGGCGCGGGGCAGGCAAGCTCGAAGACGTGCAGGCAAGCTTGCAAATTGCCTTC
>JAYTNK010000174.1:0-3115 GCA_043748375.1 Cytophagales bacterium | reverse complement strand
ATGATAGCCAAGTTATTATCATAGCCAATATTTTTTTATTATGTATTCTTATATGTATGCTTTTGATATATCAGCATAGTGCTTGATATAATGCTACCTTAGATTTAATGTAAGTGCTTGAAAAAGTATTTGTTCAACCTACCATCTTTTTTAACATGAAAAAACTAAGTTTTTTGTTTGCCATCGCGCTACTGTACGCCTTGCCTGCCCACAGCCAAATGCCCACAGTGGGCGGAGCTTGGTATATTCCTGCTACCCAAACTGCCTTGCTCGTAAGTTGGAGCAATGGCAAAATTACCAAAGTCCAATACGCCAAAGGTAATGGAAAATTCGCTAATGCCACGCTCAAAGCACAAGCCGAAAGCGACATGGGCTACAGGTTCAGTTATAGCTTGCCTACCGCGCCTGCTGTGGTCTATGAGGCTACGCAGGGATTTTCGCCTTTAGCCAGATTTTTGAGTATCCAAACGGTAGGCACGTACGAGTCCATTGATGCTACACAATTCGCAGGCGAGGAATTTACGTCTATGTACGACATCTCTACTGCCTCAGATTGTGCGATGAGGTTTTTACGTTATTTTAAGTATGTCAATAACGAAAATCAAGCCGAAATCAACCCTGATGATGCGCAAGAAGGCTTACAAGTCAACCAAGTTGCGCTTATCTACAAATACGCCAATGGTGATGAAGAAGAATTTATGGCTACTATTAACCCAACCACGCATGAGTTGTCTTTCAGCACGCCCACCTTAGGCAAGGTGCGTATGAAACTCAATCCAAGCGGGTTTGACTTATTCGATAGTGCCAATCAACCCAAAGGCAGTTTCTCTTTTCAGCCTCCCCGATAATAGGCAAGTAAAATTGATTTTAAGTTGTAAAAAATTTGAAAAAACACTTTCGCAAGAAGTCCCTTAACAATCCATTACACACAAGCTATAAAATTTATAGATACCTTTGCCGCAAGGTTGTGAAACTTTGTGGCTTATTATTTTTAAGCGAACCAAAAACCTGTATTATGAAAAAAACGCTGTTACTCCTTTTGTGCTTTTACCTTGTTTCTGCCTCATTTGCGTATGCACAGCAAACCGTAGAGGCTTATGGTTTTCGGTTTCAAGTGCCTTCTTCTTGGAAAATAGACAGGGAGTTTTCCAAAAACTCGCATTACATGGAACTTGGCAATGCTATGTTCACGATAGAGTTTTATCCTGTTGAAAAAATAAAAAGTATCAGAAAAAAAGTCATGCAAATCGTGTACATGAATGTGGGGGATTATGGCAAACACTCCGACAGCACCATGAACGCCCGCACCATACACAAGAAAGTGGAAAATAACGGCATCAAGTTCCAAGAATATACCCACAACTCGCCTCCTGACGAGAACGGAGACTATACTTTTGTCAAGATTTGGGTAACGCTCAATGAAGAAACCAACCAATATGTGTTTTGGGGAGGCTCTACGGACATTGATAAAAAGAAACCTACAGAAAACAGAAGCGAGGAAATAGTTGCTATTTTGCAAAGCATCACCAAGTTTACCAAAACCGTAAAATATGAAGACCGCGACCTCAAACCCAATGAAAGCATAGATTTGACACTCACGTTCTTGGCTGATGAAACAGTGATAGAGGCAGAGTCAAAAAAAGAACTGAAAAAAATCAAGAAGTTTCTGAAAGACAATCCGAACATAGATGTTACTATCATAGGCTATGCCAGTAAAATACAGGCGGAAAATCGGTATGCTTTGGGGAAGGCACGCGCCCAAAAAGTGATGCAAGAGCTTATTGATGCCAAAATAGACAAAGCTCGCCTACAAGCCGAAGGAAGCAATGAGGCAGGCAAGGATAAAATTGTAAAAATTGTGATTGACCAAATTAGATAGGTATGAAACTTTTATGTGTATTTTTCGCTTTTTTTATAGCTTTAGGCAGTGTCTTGGCGCAAGATGAACCCGCGCCAGACGCACAAATGCCTGCTGATGTGGCGGCGTTTGTGTATTCCAGGGCAAAGGAAGCTCTTGTTACCAAAATGCCTGCCAAAGAAGGCTTTCCTACCCTGCAACCCAAGAACTTGCCTGCCAATATGTTGGACACATTGCGCAAATACGATTGGGTAGCGTTGGGCAATTACTATTATGGAAATTGGACTTTTTCAGATGATTGGAGTGTAAACCAAAATAACTTCCAAGTTGAGCGGTATTTGCCTAATGGATTGCACGATTATTATGTTTGTAGTAAAACTAACAGTGCGCCTACGCTTACCTTTAATTATCGACCTCGAATCATGAACATCAGGGTAGAAAAAATTGGACAGTTTCATTATATCGTAAACGATAAAAAAGGCGAAAATAGCGCGTATGGGCGCATCATAAGTTATCAAGATGGTATTTTGGTGTATGATGTTACCGAAACAGGTACTTTGCAAGATGCTGCTACTTCGGTTGATAGGTTTCGAAGCGTGTACTTAGCCATTCCTAAGAAATTCTGATTTTATTCACTCAACCGATATGCGAAGTTTTATACTCACTTGCCTACTGCTTGCCTGCGCTTGGGTAGGCAAGGCACAAAACCTTGCCTACATACTAAAAAAAGCCCTCCAAATCTATGGAGAGCTTTTCGTCATTTGCCCAAAAAAACCTTTCAGGGGCTTACCCAACTATTAGTCATTGATATAGTTAGACAATTTTTTCTTTGTATCGTCAAAAGAAAATTCATCAGCTACGCGCATGAATTTTTCTTTGTCTTTGGTGCGCCCGTACAAGAATTTAGCGAACTCAAGTTTGTAATTTTCTAAATCCAAAATGCTCACAAGTTCTTGGGCTTGCTTGGAGGTAATGCACAGTTCGTTAAAAATTTGCTTTCCTTTGCGCACTCTGTCCATGTCCATGTGGATTTTTTCAACACGCGCTTTGGCGTTCTCAAACTCATCTCCCGAAATAGTACTCTCACAGACTATGTTTGATTTGAGTGATGTGTTGTCCGTTTCTTTCTTCTTTTTGCGGATAGGTTCGGCTTCCTCTTCCTCTGTATCTGTAGAGTCTTTATTTTTACGACGGTCTTTAAGGTTCTTGCGCACTTCGTCTGTAATGCCTGTTTTATCGTCAGTTGAGAAGCCTATA
>JAYTNK010000173.1:0-10877 GCA_043748375.1 Cytophagales bacterium | reverse complement strand
CAGGTATTCTGTGCCTCCAAATCCGACACCTTTTTGGGCTATTTCGAGTGCTTTTTTGTTGTCTTTGGCTGTTTGATAGTAGTACGAGGCTAAATATTCGCAATATACGGCTTTATCTTTTGTGTTGGGGTGTGCTATCAGAATGTCAGAAGCGGCTTTGAAGGCTTCATAGTCTTTGGAAGCGTAAGAGGCACTCATTTGCAAATAGGGAGGCAAGGTGTCATTTACGTTAATTTTGCCTGCGTAAGAAGCGTTCTCGACGGCTTGTTTGAATAATGGTTCGGCTTCGCTTGTTTTTGCTTGTTGGACGAGTTTGTTGGCGGCGTTTAGGCGTTCTACAGAGGTATTGAGTAAGGCGGGGAATGCCTTAGCAGTTAGTTCGACTTGCACCTCTTTGTTGTTGGGTTCTATTTCAAGGCACTTTTGGAAGGCTTTGTAGGCATCGATAGAGAGTGTGCCATCATTGAGGGCTTTGAACTTGCCTGTTTGGTCGTTTACTATGGCGACATATATCATGCCTTTGAAAAGCCATGTTTTAGCTTTTGGGGTGTGTTTTTCGTTTTTGCAAACGTCATCTATGAGTGTTTTGGCTTTGCTAAAGTCGCCAGCATCATAGGCAAGTTTTGCAGCAGCGGGGGGTTGGGCAATGCTTTGCAAGGCGAAGAATAAGCCAGCGCATGTAAGGAGGGTAGTTTTTAGTACTTTCATGTGGGGGGTGAATAATTTTACTACAAAGATAAACTGTTTTTGGTACAAATTATTGTGGTGTTTGGATTATTTTGCTATTGTTTACAAAGTCTTTCAGGTAAAAAGGTTCAAAGTAGGCGAGGTTTTCGTAGGCGTGGGCTTGGAATTTGAGTTGTGCCAATGTACCAACGGCATGAGCGGTAGGCAAGATGTCGGCTATAAACATGGCGTTTGGGTGTGGTATGAGCGGTTGGCATTTCATAGCTCCATCTCCAAAAAACATTATCTTATGTGTGTCTAAGATGGTTAAAAACGATTCTTGGTCTATGATTTTGGCTTCGGTAGGCGAGATGGTGTGGCGTTGTTTATCAAAGACGGCACAATATACTTCCATGCGGCGGGCATCGAGCATGGGGCAGAAAAGGTCGGCTTCTGCTTGCCTGCTTTGTAAGACTTGCCATGCTAAGGCTTCTAAGGTATTGACAGAAAGTAGGGGGATTTGCAGGGCAAAACATAAGCCCTTGCTTACCGCTACGCCTATGCGCAAGCCTGTGTAAGAACCTGGTCCCGCGCTTACGGCTACAGCTTGAAGGTCTTGCCTGTTTACGCTTGCTTGCTTTAATACCTCTTCAATAAGTACAGTGAGGCTACTCGAATGGGATTGCTCGATGGCGAGGTGTGTTTCGGCTATAAGATTGCCGTTGTTGTGAAGGGCTACTGCGCAAACTTTAGTGGCAGTTTCAAGACTTAAAATCATTTCTATTAGTTGTTAATGGTTAGTAGTTGTTTGTGGGGACACAAACAACGGAAAAGTATCAAGTTGCTTTTTATTCATTCCTTTTACCCACGCCAAGCCACGCTGTAAGCGTCTCACAAAAGCGCGATAACAGACGCTTACAGCTTACCCACGCAAAGCCACGCTGTAAGCGTCTGTTGGTACAGCCAGACCACACAAAAGCGCGATAACAGACGCTTACAGCGTGGCTAAAAAGTATCAAGTTGTTTTTTACTCATTCTTTAGGCTTTGGCAAGTGTTTAAAAATAATTATAAGCTACTTTACAAAAACAAACCCTGTTAAGGCAGGTAGCTTTAACAGGGTTTAATGTTTGTTTGTAGCTTGCCTACTCTTTAACAAGTTTTTTGTAACCTCTGCGGTTTGCGATGGTTATTTCTACAACATATAAGCCTGCGGGTAAGTTTTGGATAGGAAGATTTGCCTGTAGCTCAAGGTTTTCCTTCTTGCCTGCCTGCGTGTATATGGTTTTTCCTTTTGTGTCTAACAATCGGATAGTATAGTGTCCGATAGTGGGAATATTAAGTTTGAGGCTTGCCTGCTGCTGTGCAGGGTTTGGGGCAATGGTTATGTATGCGTTTATATTTTCGTTTTCATTTGCCAATACACCAAAGAAGAAGGTAGGTGAGGTAGAAGAACAGCTTTCTACTTCTGCCACAACATAATACACGCCTATTTTGGTTGGTTTATAGTTGCGGGCTGTTGCGCCTGTGAGGGGCTTATAGTCGTAATACCATTGATAACTGTCGGCATCATTGAGCGAAGCGACCAGTTCTCCATCTTGTCTAAGGATAGTGAGGGCATCAGGGCTGTTTAAGACGGCAACAAAGAGCGTATTTACAGAGATAGATTGGCAATTTCCAGCTTTGATGTAGCAACTGTACACGCCTGTTTCGGTGGCATAATATGTTTCAAACTTGGCGTTTATCTCGTTTATGTCTAAGCCATTGTAACGCCATTGATAGGTAGCCCCTCTTACTTTGCTTACTACGCTCATGGAAGCACTTTTGCCATCGCAAATGATTGCTTTTCCGTTATCGGTACGTACAATGGCTAAATTTTGGAGGTTGCAACGCGTGCTTGCGGTATCTTCATTACTTGCGGTGGATATACCGCCCCCCGTGCGGGCGCGTATGCGGTAATGGTAGAGCGTTGTTGGGGGCAGGGATGTTAAACCTGCAACATCTATATAATTTTTTACAGTGGTTAATTCGGCACTTATAAACTGCCCTACAGGCGTGAAGTTGTTATTGAGAATGGGCGAGCGTTCAATGACATAGATGGTTGTTGGGCTGATACTATATTCCCATCTAAGGTTGATTTGCTGTTCAGAAACGGAGGTTGCTTCTAAATTGAATGGTGGGGTAGGGGTGTTGATGTTTGGGTCGATGAGTGTGGTGGCTATGGCTTGATTGCTGTAGGGCGAGTTTTCATTTTCGATGGTAAAGCTACGCATTTTGTAGGTATAGTCGACATTGGGTAACAGTCCTATGGAGTCGATGTATGCCGTAGTATTGGCAGGCAAGGTAGCAATTAGCGCAAAGCTATTCGTAAAGAGGCTGTACCGCTCTATGTAAAATCCTGCTTCGGATATGGTAGTGCTGTTGTCTTGCCATGTGAGCGCGATTTTGTTTTTGGTAAGAACTGTAGCTATAAGCAGAGAGGGTGCGGCAGAAACGGGTACGGTACGTGCGCCGCTGATATTACTGAAGGCAGAATAACCTATGCCAGACACACTTCTTACTTTGTAATAGTATAAAGTGTTAGGGGTTAGGGCTGTATTAGTAGCAGAAAGCCCGACGGTAGGCAAGGATATAAGTACAAAGTCGTCGGGAGAGACTTCGGTGGCTCTGTATATTTCGTAGGTTAAACCAGATGTGTTAGGGTCATCGTTGCTCCAATAAAGCTGGAGGGCAGTTTCTGAAACGGAGGCAACTTGTAAGCTATAGGGGGCAGGCAAGTTAGGTACTACATTGACTGTAAAGGTTCGTATGAGTGAGTCGATGCCTGCATTGAGCGTACCTGCGTCATCTTTGAGTCTGAGCGTTATGGTAACTGTAGTATTTTGAGTTACATTTTGCAAGACCTCATAAGTAAGCGTGGCGGTGGTGCTTGTTCCGCCTGTGTACGCAATAATAGGGTCTGCGATGAGGTCAGGGTCGCTTGAAGTAGCCGTGAATGTGAGGTTTTGGGTGATTTCATCGATGCCACCGCCCTTGCCTACCCCTGTGAGCGTGAGTATAACGGGGTTGCTATTGTCGCTAATAGGTTGTTGTTGGGGGATAATGTCGAGGGTTGGCTCGTCATTAACGGGGATTACGTTGATGAGGCTTGTATAAATGAAGGCACTGCTGTCCAGTGCAGGCGAGTCGATGACGCGGAACGTAAATGTAATGGGAGGCATACCCCCCACGATATTGCCATCGGTGGTATAAATGAGTCGTTTTGTGGTAGTGCCTGCGCTTAGTTCGTATTTCGTGTTAGGCGTTACAATTTGCAGATTGTTTCCTGCATCTATATAGCGTAGATTGCCGCTGCCAGTGATAGGCAAGGTTTCTATCTTTACACCCCAAAAAGTGTCTGTGGCATCCACATCTGCGAAAGTGATGTCAGTTTTTTCTATTGTTGTAGGAATATCTTCTAAGACACTGACTGTAATATTGGTAGAGGTAGGCAAGTTGTTTGTAATGATGAGCGGTGCGCTAAAGGCGGAAGTGCTTTTCTTTAAGTTACCTGCGTGTTGAATAGCCGTAACAGCTTGTCCGAGCCTTGTGGCTAAAGCAGCGGAGGTAAATGTCCAGTCGCCTGTGGCGTTTGCGGTAATGCTACCAAGATAAACTTGCCCTTGCTTGGGGGTGCAGGTGGTTGCGTCTGCGTATATTTCTATGACGGCATTTGCGTTGGCAGTGCCTGTTACTGCGCCAGTAGAGGCTTGCGTAATAATAGGGGGTGTTACGCCTTCGTTGCCCGATGTGGTAAGCTGGATACCTCCATTTACGTGGCAGACGATGGTATTTTGCGAGATGTATATGTTCTTGGTGTTGATGCCTTGCACGCCTACGCCCATGCCACCTACCCCTGTGAAAGTAGTAACGCCATCTAAGCTTAGTCCTATGTGATTGCCTATGATATTTAAAGTGTCGGGTGCGCCTCCGCTTTCAAAGATGTTAATATTGGAGATAACATTGCGTCCTCCTAAGCCTCCGTTGCCTATGTTGATGTTGGTAGAGTTACCTGTGATTCTGATGCCTTCCGAGCCACTAGCAATAGGCGTGCCTATTCCATTGATGCCGACATAGTTTTTGTAAATGTTGAGGTAGGAAGTACCCTGTATATAAATACCGTTGCTTCCATTGCCGCTTATAAGGTTGGAAGCACCTACAGCTATACCCCCTATTGATGCGGAGCTTGCGACAGCGTTTGTAATGGCTATGCCGTACAAGCCGTTTGGTATGGCGGTTATTTTTGTAGCATTAAGTCCTACTGTATTGCCTTGCAATGTGTGTCCACCACCACCTACGATGGCTATTCCCGCGATTGTGTTGCCTGAAATGATGTTTTGAAAAGCGGGCAATGTGCCACCAACGGTTATGTTGGAGGCATATTCACTATATATGCCATCAGATGTGTTGCCATAACCTGTGGCGTTTCCGCGTATATCAGTACCAATAAAGCAACCGCGTATAGTGGCGTTGTTGGCAGTGGCTTCGAGCCTTATCCCAATACCATTAAACTTATTGATATTTAGGTCTGTAAGGGTACAACTCGCAGCATTGATGACAAGTCCGTTGCTTGTTGCGCCTGCCTGTTCGCCATTGAGTTCTATTTTTAAGAAGGCGGTATTGGAGTTGAGGATGGTATTGGTATTTTGGATTGCCTGCCCATTGATGGTAGTATTGGCGTGTGTGATGATAGGCAATGCGTTGTTAGTATCTTTGATAAAGGCACTCCAACCGCCGCTTGTGCCTGTTATGGGTTGTATGCGCCAGTGAGTAGTGACGACTTGATAGTTTATATCGGTAGTGAGGATATTAAAAGTGATTGTGTTTGTTGAGGCAGCAGGATTGTTGTTGGCGTTGTTTATAGCCGCGTACAATGAGCCAACGCCAAAGGGGTTGGTATTGGTTACGAGTAAGGAACTGCCTGAAAACTCTCCATTGTATTCATACGCACCTATGTCTGAGTTTCCCACATAAAGTGCACCTCGTTGGTCGCTGATAGGGATTCCTGCGCTGGCATTGTTTATAGCAACTGTGCAATTAATATCAATAGATAGGGTAGGGGCGAAGCCACCGTTATTGGCTAAGGACGTGGCTAATCCTGTGATAGTGGAGGCACTGGCACTTTGTATATTGTCTGCTCCAATAGTTGCAATGCCTCCGCTACTTGTTATGGCTATGATTGCGCCAGCTTTCAAGAGGCTATTGGTGCAGGTGATAGTGGCAGCGACTGCCTGCATGCAAAATTGACTACCTACTACAGTGCAGTGGTTTACGTTTAATATGGAAGAGGGGGCGGTATGCTCAAAATAAATACTGCTTTGCAGCACCATACTACAATTATTAAAAAAGGTGCAATTAGAGAGACTGTATGAGCCGCTAACCGTATTCTCCGAATAAAATCCTTGTGTCGTGTTTTCGGCAAAAGTACTGTTTGAGATACTAAAAGAGATGCCTCCTGTGCCGCCTATGCCTACAGATACGCCTGCGCCTGTATTGTTGTGTATATAACAATTTGACATGGATAAGGTATGGTTTTCGGAGATAAGATTTTTGGAGGCTATTGCGCCTTCAGAGCTGGAGGAACTACCTGTAACGCAGCTATTGACTTCGCAACCTTCTAATACGAGGTTGCTACTTGTGGCTAAAACAGCACTGCCGCTGCCTCCTGTTATATTCCCTCCTGTTAAGTGCAGGTTTTTTAAGGTTACATTACCTGATGATACGCCTGTAATATTTATCAAACGGTTAAAGGTACTGGTATTGATGGTAGCTCCATGTCCGTCTATAATACAGTTCTTGGAGATGTTCAGAGTGCTTGTCAAAGTGTATGTAACGCTTGGGACAAGGTGTATCGTTTCGCCTCCAACAAGTGTTGCAACTGTCATATAAAGATCATTCACGTCTGCTATTACAGTTTGGGCTTTTGCGTTTAGGTAGGCAAGGAGGATAAAGGCGAAACTTAGATATAGCTTTTTCATAATATAGGGTTAGATTTCAAAGCGAGAGTTGGTTGTTTGTTTGTGAGGACACAAACAACGGCATAGGCTTCTACATTACATAGGTGCAAATATAGCTTTTTAATTTTTAATTTACCCATTTTACAAAATTATGTGTATCTTTGCGCCTCTTACATTATATCAAAATTAGATGTCAAAAAATTATGTAGTTGGTTTATGTGGCGCAAGTGGCTCAGGGAAAAGCTTTTTCCTACGCAAACTTTGCGCACAGTTTGCACCTGAGCAAATATGCTTAGTAACCTTAGATAATTATTACAAACCCCGCGAGAAACAGGAAAAGGACGAGCAGGGTGTCATTAATTTCGACCTTCCGCAAGGCGTACACCTTGAGCAGTGCGTAAACGATATTATGGCGTTGCAGGCAGGCAAGGAGGTTGAAATGGAAGAGTACACGTTCAATAATCCATCAAAAAAACCGAGCAAAGTTGTTATCAAGCCTGCGCCCATTATCTTGGTAGAAGGATTGTTCATTTTTCATGATGTTGCGCTCAAAAGCCTGCTTGACCTGAAAGTTTACGTTGATGCAGATGACCATATCCGTATCAAAAGACGTATTTTGCGCGATAACAAAGAGCGAGGTTACGATATGGGTGATGTATTGTACCGCTATGAATACCATGTTTTCCCTTCTTATCAAAAATATATAGCCCCCTACAAGATGGAGGCTGACATTATTATAAACAATCAGATAAATTTTGATAAAGGATTGGCTGTATTATCAGGTTTTCTCCAAACAAAAATATAATATTTCAAAAACATACTGTTTCAAACAAAATAAATTATTTAAAGCTTTAATTTTATGAAAAAAGCGTTTTATTACTTCGCTATCATTTGTTTATTGGTGCAATGTAAGGCAGCAGGAACTGGGGTTATCAATCTTTTTAGTATTCAAGATGACATCAAACTTGGGCAACAACTCCGTGACGAAATAGCCAATACGCCTGCCGAATACCCTTTACTTAGCCCCACGCAATACCCTAAAGCGTATCAACACCTACAGCGTATTACAGATAATATCCTCAATTCAGGCGCGCTTAAATATCGCAACGAATTTGAATGGAAATTATATATTATTCATGACGATAAAACGCTCAACGCTTTTGTAACGCCTGGCGGTTATATTTATGTTTATACAGGCTTAATAAAATACCTTACTTCAGAAGATGAGTTGGCAGGTGTAATGGGGCATGAAATTGCCCATGCAGACCGCCGTCACTCGACTAACAATCTTACCAAACAACATGGCATCACTATTTTGTTGAGTATTGCATTAGGCAAAAATCCAGGACAGTTGGGGCAGATTTTGCAAGGTATGACAGGCAAGCTTGCAGGACTTAAGTTTAGCCGTGCCACCGAAACAGATGCGGACGCACAGTCAGTTATTTACCTTTCTAAAACAGGCTATTCGTGCACAGGTACGGCAGGCTTCTTTGAAAAAATGATGACGCAAGGAGGACAACAACAACCACAATGGCTCAGCACACACCCCGCACATGAAAACCGCGTGAATGACATCAAAGCAAAAGCGCAAGAAATTGGGTGTAGCACTGATATGAGTCCTAACCAAAAATTATATGCAGAATTAAAAGCCTATCTACCTAAGTAAAGGAGATTGACGATTTAAGATTTGCGATTACAAATAAAATGATTGAAAGTTATGCCGTATTTTAAAGCCTTGCATCTTATTTTTGTAGTAACATGGTTTGCAGGGCTGTTTTATATTGTTCGTTTGTTTGTGTATTATGCTGAAACGAAGGACAAGCCCGAACCCGAACGAAGCATTCTGCAACGCACGTTTTTGGGTATGCAAGCCCGCCTTTGGTACGGTATCACTACGCCTTCAGCGGTTATGGTCGCTATTTTTGGGTTGGGAATGCCTTTTTATTATGGCTACCCTTTGACTACTTGGTTGATTGTTAAATTGGGTTTAGTAGCTTTGTTGTACGCCTATCACTTTTCCTGCCAACTGATATTTGACCAACAACGCAAAGGCATTATTCGCTACTCAGGTAATACTTTGCGTATGTGGAATGAAGTGGCTACCTTATTTTTGGTGGGTATTATTTTCTTGGCAGTATTCAAAAATGTATTAGATTTAGTGTGGGCGTTGATAGGCTTACTTGTTTTGATGTTGGTTCTTTTTACCGCTATTCGCCTTTATAAAAACATAAGATTAAAAAAATAACGCACCTTTTTACTCCTTCAAATGACTGTTATTGATGTACTTATCATATTTTTTTCACTTGTTTTTTGTGCTTTTTTTTCAGGAATTGAAGTGGCTTTTTTGGCGGCAGATAAACTGTATTTCGAGGTAAAAAATAAACAAGGTAGTTTTTCTGATAAAATTCTTACCCCCTTTTTTAAAAATCCGAGCAGGTTTTTGATTATCATGACGTTGGGGCATACCTTAGCATTTGTGGTCTTTGCTGTTTACAGTACGCAACACTTTCTGCCATATTGGTTGCATCTTTTCCCAAGTGCTTTGTGGGGTAAAAGTATTGCCTTACTTTGCCAAATATTCATTGTAGGTATGTTGTTGATATGGGTAAGCGAAATATTACCAAAGCCTCTCTTTCTTATCAATCCTGATAGGCTTTTAGATAAATTGGCTATACCCGTAGGCTTTTTTTATGTGCTGTTGTACTATCCGTTGGGTTATTTTACGCTTTTGGCGCACAAAAAAGGGCTTAATATGTTGGGTTTGCCTTATCAAGAAGAGAAGCCTGTCTATAGAATTAGTGACCTTAGACGGTATTTTAAAACGCGCAAGGAGTATGTCGCCTCCAAGAAAAGTGATGTGCCACAGGAGGAAATGACCTTAACGAATGAACTACTTGGCAACGCACTGGAATTTAAAGGCGTATTGGTAAAAGATTGTATGATACCCAAAGATGAGATGGTGATGGTGAATGTAAATGAACCCGTAGAAACCGTTTATAGCAAGATTTTAGAAAGTGGACACTCTAAAATATTGGTTTATCAAGACACTCCTAACAATATTATTGGCTATTCGCACCCCGTTGGACTTATACGCGCTCATCGCGCTTGGGCTTCGCAAATATTGCCGATAGCCCGCACCTTGCCTACCGAAAAGGCAAATGTACTCCTTATTCGCTTAAACCAAGAAAAGAAAACGCTTGCCCTTGTTATAAATGAGCAACAAGAAACTATTGGACTCGTTAGTTTGGAGGACTTGATGGAGGTACTTTTTGGCGAAATAGAAGATGAATTTGATAGCTAAAAAGTTGTAGCATTGCTTGTGCTACTTTACTTTGATTCTTACGCCCATAAATCCGCGTATGCCTTGTATGGGCGCATAATTATAAGAAGGGTCAAAAGTATAACCATTTGGATTGGTTGCTCTGTCTTGCGCTTGTCTATCAAAAGGGTCATTGGCGCGCATAATTACATCTTGTTTCGGATAAAAATTAAATATATTTTTGATGCCTGCATATACTTCTATGCCGTTTTGAAACGACTTTGAAAATTGCAAATTGCTGATATTAAAAAAGGGCGATTTAGCAGGACGATAATCGTTTTCTAAAATAGGCAAATGCATCGAACTGTTTACATAACCTGTAAAATCTACGCGTATATTCAGGGCAGGCAAGGTGTAAGATAATGTATAATTCCCTGTAAAATTAGGCGTTTGAATTTGCGCTTGACGCGTACCGTTTTTGTGTAAATATGAGCGCAAAGTAGTAACACCTACAATAGCTTTAATGCCATTATCAAACGTCCAATCTGTATTTAAAGAAGCTCCATAATTGGTAGCAAAACCTTGCAAATTGTCATAGATTATTTTATCTGAATCGGTTAAATAGTCGGCTACGATTTTATTGTAATAATACGTATAAAAAACGCTGGCATCTATATGCACAAACCCAAAACTAAAGGTTTGCATTTTGGTATAATTTAGGTTGCCGTTCCATGATTTTTCAGGCAAAAGCGCGGCGTTAAACACTACTTGCCTGCCCCCTGTGAGCGCGGCATGGTCTTCACTAAATACATTCACTACCCGAAAACCATTGCCTACACTGACGCGCAAGGCATCTGTGGGCTTAAAATCATATTTTGCACTCAAGCGAGGCGAAAAAATATGTTTATGGATATGGCTGTAGTCGTATCGCCCCCCTATCAGAAATTTTAATTTTGCA
>JAYTNK010000172.1:0-3061 GCA_043748375.1 Cytophagales bacterium | reverse complement strand
CGGGTATGCACGTGGGCTTATTGGTTTGGTTGCCTATGCTTTGGTTCAAACGAAACAAGCATAATACACATAAAAAGTTGCAAAAAGCATTATTTGTATTGGCTATGATTGGGCTTTTATTCTTTTATGCGTTGCTTACGGGTTTATCCTCGTCTATTATGCGGGCTGTCGTGATGTTTTCCACACTTCTCTTAGGGCAATGGTGGAATAAACGCAGCAGTTCGTACAATATTTTAGCCTTTTCTGCTTTTTTACTATTATTATATGAGCCATTTTGGATACTAAGCGTAGGTTTTCAGTTGTCTTATTTGGCTGTTTTTGGTATTTTTTATGTGCAACCCAAGATAGACCGCTTATTTTCACCGCGTTGGTGGGTTTCTAAACAAATTTGGAGCATTATCACCATCACCATAGCCGCACAAATAGCGACTACACCTATTTGCTTGTTTTATTTTCATCAATTTCCCAATTATTTCCTCCTTTCCAATTTGCTTGCCTTGCCTACCTCAACGGGGGTGTTGTATCTCGTCTTGGCAACGCTTGCGTTTGGGTGGATACCTTATGTAGGCGAGTTCTTGGGGTGGAGTGCTTCTTATGGAATATGGTTCACAAACTACCTTATTTTTTGGATAAAAAAGCAACCCTATCAACTTACTGACGGCATTTGGTTTGAGTGGTGGGAGGTGGGATTGTTGTATGCTGCCATTGTTTTTGGCTTTATGACGTGGGAATTATATAAAACCCGTTATTGGTTTTTGGCGTTTTTAAGTTTGGCAATATTTACGGGTTCGAGGTCTTGGAGATATATTATTCAAAATAAACAAAAAATGTTGGTGGTTTACAACCTGAACGCGTGCAATAATTTAGCTATGATTGATGGGCATCACGCCTATTTTATAGCGGACAGCACGTTACAAACAGGCGATAAAAATTATAACTTTAACATCAAAAACCACCTTTTCAAGCAAGGAATCCTCAAGCCGTTGTATCTGAATACTCAAGTAGCCGAAGGCGCAAAACGCACTCATTCTATCTTATTAAACGCTCAAAAAAACTACCTCATAGCCTATTTCGCAGGCAAGGTCTGTCTTATCTTGAAAAATAAATTAAGCCATGCAGACCTAAAAACGCTCAACGGGCTAAAAGTAGCCTATTGCTTTTTGCAAAATAGGGCTGTCTATCGATTGAAAGATTTGCAGGAGGTGGTGCAGGTAGGCAAGCTCATTGTCTGCCCTTCAAATCCGAAAAGCTATACCCAAAGAATTAAGCTCGAAGCTGAAACCTTAAAAATACCCGCCTATATCATAGCTGAACAAGGAGCTTTCGTAGCAAAATTCTGATTAAAATAAGCGATTAAAAACTGCTCTGTTTTCATGAAGTTTGGTAGTATATAGGATAAACGCTATTTTTGCACTCTACTTCAAATTTTCAGATGAAATCACTCTTTTTTTGGCAAACATGGACGCGAAGTTTGCGCGTATCTTACTGGATATTATGCGCGTTATTGTTAGCCTCCATGGGTTTTTACGTGCTTGCTTATTCAACAGGTAGCTCGTGGGTGGTATCTACAAGCATACAAACAGACTTAAAACCCGATAAACACACCATAGCTGAAGTAAATATAGGCATCTTCAATATTCCTTTAGAGGCTGAAATATTTTTACCCGAACAGTCATACAAAACCGAGCCTTTTGTGTTCCCAATGTGGATTTACAAAGTATATGGCTGTATTTTGGCGTTTTGTGCCGTCTTGTTGTTGAGTGTATTCACGCGTCTGAAGTCGATGTGGTATGCCTTAGGCATGACGCTTTTTATTTTATTTCTCTCCGCGCTTCAATTAGATAACCTACTTGTTTTTAAGGCAGGAACAAACCTCATGCTCTTGCTTACTATGCTTGCCTATATTGCGCTTACATTTGGGCTGCATTCTTTTGCCAGTAAATGGGCATGGCATTGGCACTTCTTGGCGATTGCAGGCTTTACAACGCTGTGGGTTGGCTATTGGGTGCAGGCGAGTCCGTTGTTAAATCCCGCCGTGTTCCTTACAAATTATGTATTGGTGATACCTATTTTGCTGACATTGATTTTTATTTCTATGACTGCGTTGGATATTCCTTACATTTTATTTCATTTGATTGTAAAGCATAATAGGCAGGGCGGTTCTATCAATAATTTGCATATATTTTTGATGACAAGTTTGTATTTATTGCACTTGCTCTTGTATTATTTGGATAGCACAGGTTATTTTAAAGTGGGTCTGTTTTTCCTCGATACCCATTGGTTGCTTGTAATAGCTACGTTATTAGGTATTTGGGGCTACAAAAAAAGAGCTGTTTTATGGGGTACTATCTTGCCTTTTGAGCATTCAGGAGCGTTTTTATACATGGCAATGGCGATTTTGAGCTTTAGTACGATTGCTTTTGCACACGTTACGAGCCATGATGCGTTGTTGTGGGTCTTTCGCGACTTTACCTTATACACCTATATGAGTTTTGGGCTTGTGTTTATGTTTTATACATTTGTGAACTTCAATGAGCTTATACGCGATGGCTTAGAGGTAGAAACGGTTGCTTTTGAGGGTAAGTTATTGCCATATAATATTGCGCGATATTTTGGTATTACGCTTACACTTATGTTTTATGTAGCAGGGGGACAATATATGTACTACCAAATAACCGCCAGCTATTACAATGCTGTAGGCGACACGTTTTATATACATGAAGACCGCCTCGCGGCAAAGTTGAATTATCAACAAGCGCAATTTAATGACTTTATAAACCATCATACAAATTATGCGCTTGCCTATATAGCCACACAAGAGGATAACCTACCTGAAAAAATGGCGTGTCTGCGCACAGCCCTTAGGCGCGAGCCACTCCCCGAAACCTATATACAAATGGGCCAAAGTTTGTTGAAAAACGAACAACCCTTGCCTGCCTTATTTATCTTAAAAGAGGGCATAGCTAGGTTTCCAAAAAGTGCCTTATTACACAATAACCTCGCCCTCCGTTATAAGGACAAAAAAATACTTGATACAGCATTTTATCATTTGGAAAAAGCC
>JAYTNK010000171.1:0-5318 GCA_043748375.1 Cytophagales bacterium | reverse complement strand
ACGCAAGCCTTCAGGCAAAAAATCGCGCATAGCCATCACATATCCCAACTTCTTATCGTCCGCAGAAAGTTCAGGATACAAGATAATAGAAGCAAGTCCTACCAATATCCACGCCCAAGGGCGCAACGCATGATGCGCAAGTTGAAATAACAAAGTGGCTTTTACGGCATCTTGTGGCTTAGGTGTACTCATCATACGTTGGGCTACATAACCACCACCACCTGGCTCGCTTCCTGGATACCAACTCGCCCACCATTGTACTGCCACAAAACTGAAAAATGTAGCTACACTAATACCCAATGTTTGTACACCTTGCGACACGGCAGAAGTGGCATTGATAGTAGGAAAAAATTGTAAAGTTTGGGCGGGGAGCTTCTGTACTAAACCTGATAGTCCTCCAATTTTAGGAGAATTGACCACTAAATAAGCTAATATTATACAGCCCGTCATAGCAATTACAAATTGTACGGCATCAGTTACCGCTACGCCTGTTAAGCCTGAAAGACTCGTATAAAATACCACAAATAACATAGCTAAAGCGTAATAATACAATAAGTGTTCTTTCGGAATACCTAAAAACACACTTAAAATTGCACCAAGTGCTACATTTACCCAAGCGATAATTACGCCATTCAAAAATACACCAAGATAAATAGCCTTGAAACCGCGCAACCATGCGGCTTCCTCGCCTGCATACCGCAATTCAGTCAGCTCTACATCTGTAAGAATGTTGGCTTTATGCCAATATTTGGCAAAAAAGAAGGTTGTAACCATCCCACCTATCAAGCCGTTCCACCACAACCAATTCCCACTAATGCCTTGCGTAGCGACTAATTCGGTTATCAAAAGAGGCGTGTCAGCCGCAAATGTAGTAGCGACCATAGACGTACCCGCCAGCCACCACGAGATTTGCCTGCCGCCCAAAAAATAATCTTGAGTGCTTTTGGCGGCTTGTCGTGTGTAATATAAGCCTATTAAAAGCGAAAATAATAAGTAAGCTATGATAATAGCCCAATCTAAAGGTGCGAGGTGCATAACGAAAAGAGAAGATTTAAGTATGTTTATTTGGTAAGACACCAAACAAGGCAGGCAAGGATTACTTGATGTAACCGCAAAATTAGAAAAAAAAAGAGAATAGCCCTTTTTTTATTTCAAACCACACGGTTTACGCTTAACTTTGCGCCATGAATCTCCTCGAAACTGCGCAAGAAATGGATAATATAGAAGAAAACCTTTTGCGCTTGCTCCAAAGTGGGATAAAGGAAAATGTGCTACTTGCCTTCCAACTGCAAGAAGGCATACAATCAAAGGCTTTTGAAGAGTTAGTGCAAGTTTATGATAAGATTAGATGCTTTATAGGGTATCCTGTTTTACATGAAAGTATTTGGAAGTTGGGGAATCTCGCTGATAAAAAGATGATAGAGCTACATTGGCGAGACGAAATGGATATGCCCGAAGAAATTCGCTATATGTTTTCTTTGAAGGCAATTGTTCAATATTCACGGAAATCTTGCACCCAATTAAAAAGTATTCCAAATGCTATAGGCGAATTACAACATCTGGAAGTGATAGAAGTGTGCAGAGGGAAACTTACCACTTTACCCGATACTTTTGGTGGTTTGCAAAGCCTACAAAGTTTAGACCTTGCCCATAACCAAATCATCGCCTTGCCTACGAGTTTTGGAAATTTAAAGAAATTGGAAAAGCTAAGTTTGTATGACAATAAACTTACTTCTTTTCCACACCATGTATTAAACTTGCCTAACTTGTGTGAGTTGTTTCTGGGTTGGAATACCCTCAAAGAAATTCCTGTCGAAATAAGTAAATTACAAAATTTGCGAGTATTAAACTTGCGAAAGTGCGGCTTAGAGACCTTGCCCGAAACGATAGGCGAGCTTGAGAATTTAGAAGAAATCATATTGGGGCATAACCCACTTACGTTGTTGCCCATGTGTTTGCTTAATTTGCGTAAAATAAAAGTTATAGACGTAACCAACACCCATATCGAACATTTGCCTGAGAAAATTTATACCCATTCAGAACCGTTATACCTTGAATTGAATAATTTTAAAGAGCTTCGCTATGTACGAAAATAGAAAACCTTAATCTTGCTTCAATGGACGAAATAGAACAAAACCTTTTGCGCTTGCCTCAAAGTGGTGTAAAGGAAAATGTACTGCTTGCCTTCCAACTACAAAAAGCCATACAATCATTTTTTTTTGACTAACAAATTGAAGGATCACACACATGATGAGGAAGGCGAATAATGTAATAGATGTTATTTGTATTTATACGGATACGGCTCAATAATTCAGCCACTCAATAAGCCAATAATTCAATAATTCACTAACTTTGCGCCATGAATCTCCTCGAAACTGCCCAAACATTAGGCTTATTGCCTGAATAATTACCCCAAACAACAAATATTTCAGGGTATTTTTGCCTTTTCAAATATTGGGTTGAGATTAGAATGCGCCATTCAATAGCTTAAATACTATACTATTCTCTTGATTTACAGTAGGTTGTATAGACAGTTACTTGCCTGAAAGTATGTCTTGAGGAATGTCAATAGGGAAAATCTTGCAAGTAGTGGGTTTGTTACTGCCGATAGTGATTTGAAAACACCCCAAACGATCATCAGTAGTTTTTTCATAATTAAGATATAAAGTTCAACAATTTTTGTTTTAACGCCAAGTATATAGGAAAAATTACAAAACAGAGGCAAAAAATTGGTGCTTTGGTAGGCAAGGCTTATATTTGCGTAAAATCAAGCCTTATTCATTCAAATATAATTATTTTTAATGAAGAAAATTCTAATTGCGTTTTGTATATCGTTTATATTTGGGTGTGTTATTTTATTACCTATGCGTTCTATAGGGCAAAGTAAAATACTTATCCGTACCGTTACACTTGCCCTCAGAGATAGCTTAAAGAAGGCTTTTGTGAATACTCAGAATATACAACAATTGAAAAAAATAGTGCAATTTACGATACCAGTATTTGATGAAGAAGCAAAGTTGCTTAATGACGAAGCTAAAGAGGTGCTAGATTTTTTCTTGGCAGAGGTAGTGGCAAAAAGAAAGGCGAACAATATATTACCCTATATTCAAAATGCCTTGGCTTTTATTCACTACGAAAACCCAAAGGCAAGCATGATAGCAACTGATTACTTTTTAAATTCTTTAGCCTATATTGAGGCTGAACAAGATATAGAATGGTCATCGCGCACCTATCAATGCATTGGCACTATCCTATACCATACAGGCGATTATGACGGAGCTGTTAAGTATTTTTCCAAATTTGTACATAATGTAAGACGCATGAAAATTAACAAAGGGCTTATTATAGGCTCTCATAACACATTAGCACTCATTTTCTATAAAAAAGAACAAATAGACAGTGCTTTGTTTTATTATGAAAAAGGGCTTGAAGAAGCTTTTGTACAAAAGGATAGACTTTGGGAAGGGCTTTTGAAAGGCAATATAGGTTCTATACGATATCAACAAAAACGCTATGAGGAAGCTTTGCCTCTGCTTGAGAAAGACATAGAAATTAGCCTCGAATACAAATTGTTTGCCAACGCTGTGCTGTCATTGTCGGACATCATACACACACACATTGAACAAAAAAACTACCAAGAGGCAAAAAAAAGATTAGCACAAGGAGATACATTGCTCTTAAAAGTGGTAAAAAACCCCATAGATTTAAGCGCATACGCAAATTTCTATGAGGTTTCAGCTATTTATTATGAAGCAGTCGAAAATTTCAAAGAATCTTCGAGGTATCGACGTTTGTACGAAGAAGCAGATAAAGAGCATAGAACATACGTGAAAGAAATTGATATTCAACGCATTAGATTCAGGTATAATTATGAAAACAAACAACGCGACATTGAAAAATTGACCAAACAAACCGAAAGCCAACAAACGTATTTGTATATTGTAGGCTTTATTTTAGTTACAGTTATTTTGTTGATTGTGGTACTCGCACAACGGTTTTATCAAAAAAATGTATTGATGACTCGCCTCAGTATGCAACATGAACAAATCAAGCAATACAATGAAGGGCTTCTGCAAAGTGTAGCGCAAATATCTTTGCAAACACAAATCATAGAAACGCAAAACCAAGAACTACAAGCGAGTAATTTGAGCAAAGACAAAATATTTACCCTTATTTCACACGATTTACGAAGTCCACTTGCAAGCTTAAAAGGTGTGATAGGTTTGTTGAAAAATAATTTCCTCACTATGGAAGAACTGCAAGGTATCTTGCCTACTATAGAGAACAATTTGGATACTACACTCAATCTTACTGAAGAACTTTTATATTGGGCAAAGTCGCAAATGGAGGGTATGCAGGCAAGCCCTATGCACTTAAATCCACAAACCATTATTCAACAAACTATTACGACTATACAAAAAACGGCAGAAGCTAAAGGCATATTATTGTCAGCAGGCGAGGTTTTGGACTTGCCTACCGTATGGGCTGATGAGAACATGATTAAAGCAGTTCTTCGCAACTTGGTTACCAATGCCATAAAGTTTTGCCAAACCAATGAAAGCATCACCTTGTCTGCCACACAAGCAAGTGAGGACGTTGTTTTGTTCAAAGTTGTTGATACTGGCACAGGCATGAAACCTGAAATATTGGGCAAAATGTTCAAAGATGAACCTATAACTACACAAGGTACAGCAGGCGAGAAGGGAACAGGCTTTGGGTTGATGATGTGCAAAGATTTTGTCAAGCAAAATGGAGGAGAAATTGGTGTAAAAAGTGTTTGGAGTGTAGGAAGCGAGTTTTATTTTACACTTCCCATAAATAAAAAAAAATAGGTTGTCTGACAATTTTTGTGGTGGTAAAAAGTGTATGGCCAATCCCTTGTGGTTGCTCTTGCTATTATAACACATTTTACGCTATAAACACCCTAAAAATTAGGTAAAATAAAGATTTTGCCTTACAAAAAGGGCAACCACAAGGGATTGCCCCCAATGCTGTCAAATCAGCGAATTCATTTATCAGCTTTTCTATATGGACTACGAGATTATGCTTTAGATTAGAGTAATATCTCCAATGGTTATCACTGCCTTGAATACCCAATATGATGTTGGTATTGTAGTGTTTACGCCATTCAACATATTCTAAAAATTTTTGTCTTGCATATAATTTACTTTTAACTTTACTTTTTACAAAGTAACTATTGCAAAAAATAAACAAAAAACTGCCGTCAGGCAATTCATACACTTCATTACGCTCTTTCCATGAATGATAATCTACAGAAAAGAGGCTTGTATAATCCTCATGCAAAATGCCTCCTTGTT
>JAYTNK010000170.1:0-2252 GCA_043748375.1 Cytophagales bacterium | reverse complement strand
AATAGTCCATGTGGCTTCTACGCCTGCTTGCCTATTGCTATTTCTTGCGCCACTCCTATCATTAGTAGCTCCACTTAGGAATTGTTGGCGCACATTATTGATGCTGTTATCTTGCCCTGCAGTGAAATTTACGGTAGGCAGTTGTCCTGCATTCCCACGTGTATTGTTGCTTTGCGACAAAAGCACACTGTTTTGAGCAAGTTGCATTTGGATATTATTTTGCGTAGCCATCTGCATAGCTTCGGGTAAAGTCAGCACATTTTGCGCCCTTGCCTGTGGGCAGGCAAGGTACATGAACCATAAAAAAGCAAAGCAGGGAAGTTTAAAAGTATGCATCAGATGATATAAATTGCCTTCAAAATTAGCTTATATTTAGGGACTTATATATATTTTAACATTTTTTTTACAAATTACTTATTTAGAATCAATCAAAATAAGCTCGCGCTTTTGCCAAATAAACATTTGCGTTCTAAATTTGGTACTCTAAAAAAGATACACTCTTTAAATGATGTTAAAAATGAAAAAAATAATTGTATTAATTGCCTGTATAACTTTGTTAAATCCAGTTTTTGCGCAAAAAATTGCTGTAACTGAAACGGGTGAACAAGTTATCTTATATGATAATATGACTTGGAAATACCAAAATGAGGAAAAGAGGGACGCAGCAGCGGAAATACCTACCAACCCGAAAAAGTTTTCTAAAAGTAAACAAGCAACTTTTTTACTTAAAAGTAATAAATTGAATGTAGGCTTTTGGTTAAACCCCGAAAAATGGAAGTTTGAGAAAGCTACGAATAATCCTCAGGCAGAATATGAATTACACCTAAAAGAGGGTGACTTATATGCTATGATCATATCCGAAAAACTTGAAATACCACTTGAAACGCTAAAATTTGCCGCTTTTAAAAACGGCAAAGATGCAGCCCCCGATTTGCAAATTACAAAAGAGGAATACAGAACAGTAAATGGCTTGAAAGTTTTGCTACTTCAAATGGACGGTACGTTGCAAGGCGTGAAGTTTTCTTATTATGGCTACTATTTCTCTAATAAAAAAGGGACTGTTCAATTTATTACGTACACGTCTCAAAATTTATTAGATGATTATAAGACTATGTGTGAGGAATTATTGAATGGTATGGTAGAAACAAAATAACGCTTACACTTATTTGAAAGGCTAACTTTCTATAAGGTTAGCCTTCTTCATATATTAGACTTCTTGCGAAAGTGTTTTTTAGAAGCCTCACACTCTGCCCTATCTCCATTTTGAGAGAGGGAAAAGGTACTTTCGCAGGAAGTCTATTTACAAAAGACTTCTTATTTAGAATCAATCAAAATAAGCGCGTATTTTTGTCATATAAACATTTGCGCTGTAAATTTGGCAATTCAAAAATAAAAACTCACTTATACCCGCTCTATATTGGATAGTAGCGACAACTTCAAACTCATTCACAACACAATAATATGGCAAATACCACACTAAAAACAAGCTCTAAACCAAACTGGTTTATGCAAACGTTAGGCAGTACGTTGGGGCGCAAACTGCTGATGGCACTAACAGGCTTGTTCCTTATTTTGTTTCTTACCATTCACCTGATAGGCAATTTAAAGCTACTCATGTCCGACAATGGCACAGCATTCAATGAATATGCGCATTTTATGGCGCATAATGAGCTGATACAAATAGTTTCAATAGGCAACTTCTTTTTCATTTTATTGCATATTGTAGTATCTATTATGCTAACTTTGCACAATCAAAGCGCAAGACCTGTGCAATACGCGTCAGCTTCTAAAACTAAAGGCTCGCCTGCAGCGCGTCAAATGATGCTTTTGGGAACATTGGTACTAATTTTTATCGTGGTTCACTTAGTGAATTTTTGGGGAAAAGCGAAATTTGGTATAGGTGGCGGAGTGCCTATGAAAGGTAGTTTACCTGACTTGTACAGCGTTACAAAAGCAGCTTTTACTGAACTTTGGCTGGTTGCTTTGTATGTATTTTCTATGATAGCCCTTTCCTTTCACCTTTCGCATGGCTTCCAAAGTGCGTTCCAAACTATTGGGTTAAATCACAAAAAGTACACGCCTTTCATCAAAACGTTGGGTCTGCTTTATTCTATTATTGTACCATTCTTGTTTGGTTTAATTCCTGTTTTACTACATATTTGGTCTTTGAAGTAATTTAAAAAAACAACACGGGCTACAGCAGTTATAAAAAGCTAAAACAAGTTACCGAAAAATTTGGATTAAGTGCTTAC
>JAYTNK010000169.1:0-3990 GCA_043748375.1 Cytophagales bacterium | reverse complement strand
GTATTGAATACGCAGTTTTCTGTTCAGGCGTAGCGAGTCGGGCAGGTAATCCTCTGTGTCATTTGTTCGCGCAGTACTATCTTTTTCAGTTTTATTTTTTGATTTACCTATTTTTGAATTATCTTCAAATTGGTTACGTATTTTAGTAATATCTGCATAATTTTCTTTTTCTCCTTCCCAAAGTTTGGCTATTTTGGGTACTTTTATCTTTAGGTCATCTCCCAACCAATTTATTTCATCTGGTAAAAATGCCAACCCGACTTGGAGTATAACAAGGTAAAAGAGTAGTAATAATAGCCGAATAGGTTTTATCATGTAATATGAAAGCAAAATGTTTTGCAAAGATAGCTTTTTTCAAGCTCATATTGTAAATAGCGTCACTTTTTTTGTTATTTTAACGTTGCGATTACAAAAGGGTTATAAAAAACATTTTTTTTTCGTCCGTATTTTTTATCTCCGCAAAAATTATCAGGCAACTATAAATTTGAGGTTACAAAGGCTTTTTTTCATAAAAAAAAGCTACCTTTGCACTTTGAACGCAATTTTTTATGAAAAAGCTTAACTTCGCAGACCTTATCCTCTTTGAGAATGAAGACTATATCGTAGTGAATAAACCGCCTTTTATTTCTACCCTGAGCGATAGACAAGAGGAAGGACGAGAAAATATCCTTGCCCTTGCACGCGAATATTGTGCAGACCCGCAAGTAGGGCATCGCCTTGACCGCGAAACATCAGGCGCACTTGCCATAGCCAAAAATCCTGATGCTTATCGAGAAATTGCTATGCAATTCGAAAAACGCAAAATATTAAAAGTCTATCATGCCGTTGTTGATGGCTTGCACGACTTCCAAAACGTTTTGGTCGATAAGGCTATTCTGCCCCAAAATGGTGGCTATGTAAAAATAGACAATGTAGGAGGTAAGCCCTCGAAAACCTATTTTGATACCCTGAAGCCTTTTCGTAGGCATACACTTGTGGCGTGCAAACCCCTCACAGGACGTATGCACCAAATTCGCATTCACCTCGCTACGCTGAAGGCATCTATAGTACAAGACACGCGTTACGGTGGAATGGCGATTTATTTGTCTTCGCTCAAGAAAAAGTTTAATCTGAAACAAGAAACAGATGAGCAACCGCTTATTCCCCGTTTCGCGCTTCATGCGTATGAGCTTGGCTTTACGCTCATGAATGGCGAATGGCAGAGCGTTATTGCGCCCTATCCAAAAGACATCAAAGCCTTGCTTGCACAATTAGAAAAAAATATTTAAATTTGATTTTCATCATAAATCAAAAATAAATTACGAAAATTATTGATAACAAATCACTATTTCTTACAATTTGCTAATTTTGTGATGCGCCTTTACTATTTACTTGGGTTGGTATCAAGTCTTTGCTGGACGTGTAATCCTACTACTGATACAGCCTCCAATGCCTCTGTTTCACTTATCCCATACCAAAAAGCAAATATGTGGGGCTATGCCAATAAAGCAGGGCGCGTGCAAATAGCACCACAATATACGGCGGTTTCAAGTTTTCAAGAAGGCATCGCCAAAGTGAAAATCAAAGAACAATATGGCTTTATAAAGGCTAATAACCAAATCGCTATTGCGCCTGAATATGATTGGGCTTGGGATTGCGAACAAGGGTTGATATTGGTGCAAAAAGAAGGAAAATGGGGTTTTTTGAACAATAAAGGCGTGATTATTATTCCACTTGTTTACCATAAACTCGAAAAGTTTGTGGAGGGAGTTGCCGTAGCTCAACGTAGCGAAGGCGGTAAGTGGGGCGCTATTGACCTAAAAGGCAATGCGGTTATACCTTTCATTTATCAAGAACTTTTTGCTCCAAAGGCAGGCAAGTTAAAAGCAAGTAAGAACCAAAAATACGGCTACCTCAATTTGGCAGGCAAGGAAATTGTCCCTTTTGCGTACAGTCGCGCACTCCAATTTCAAGAGGGCATCATTACATTCCGCGAGAGTGAATTATGTGGTTTTGCTAACGAGGCAGGCAAGATTATTTGCTTGCCTACCTACCAAGAATTGATGCCACATCAAAACGGAATAGCTTTTGCCAAAAAAGGTAAATTATGGGGGGCAGTAGATTTGGAAGGCAAGATGGTATTGCCTTTTGAGTACGATTTTATCTATCCTTATCACGAAGGTTTTGCACGGATAGTCAAACAAAACTTATACGGATATGTAGATGCACAGGGTAAAATAGCTATAAAGCCACAATACGAACACGCAGAGGATTTTAACGAAAAGGTGGCTATTATTACTCACAATAGTAAAATAGGGTTGTTGTATCAAGAAACAAACAAGGTCTTGGATATCGAATACGAACACATCCGCTCGTTTGTAGGAGGGTTTGCCGTAGTAAGAAAGGGTAATTTATACGGTTACATGAATTACAAAGGTGAACTCGCTATTCCGCTCAAATACACCACAGCGCGTGATTTTGTTGATGGGCTTGCGGTTGTGCAACGCGAAGGCAAGGGTGGATTCATTGATGCCAAAGGCAGAGAATTTTGGGAATAAGGAAAAGAGGCTTCTTTTTTACCCCGTACATTTTTAGTCCAGAATGGACTATTCAACAGCAAAATAACGGCTATGCCTGCCGCTGCGCCAGAGATAAAATTGCACCAATCACGCATTTTTAATCCTATATTGAGTATTTTTACCAATAGACTCGCCACAGTAAGCGTAATAATGACTACCAATAATTGCCCTAATTCTAAGCCTACATTAAAACCTAAAAGCGGCACGTAAATACTTGATTTCATGAGCATGGCTCGCAAAAAATTTGAGAAGCCAAGCCCATGTATGAGTCCAAAAAATAGCGCGAAGGCATATCGCACATATTGCGTCTTGCCTACCCTCTTTTTGTTTTCTTGTAAATCGCTGAATAAATTGCCAACCGCCGTTAAAAGTATAGTAATAGGAATCAAAAACTCTATAAAATCTTTCGGCAGTCGTACTATATTGAATGTTGCCAACGCAAGCGTAACAGAATGTCCTATCGTAAAAGCAGTAACTAAAGCGATAACTTTTCGCCAGTCCCGCCATTGATACACCGCGCAAAGTGCCAAAATGAACATAATATGGTCATAGCCTCCAAAGTCTGTTATATGATAAAAGCCCATTTGGAGATAGACAAAAAACTCCATAATTTATATTAGTTGGTTATTTATTTATTCAATAAAATAAATTTGCTGGCAAACGCTTCGTCAAATTTTAGGTAGCGCACTAAACTGAATCCTGTAGGAACAGCCATTTTGCGTAATTTCTCTACAAACATTTTTATTTTATCATTTTTCTCAGCTGTTTCCGCTTCGTTTAGTTTTGGCTCATAGATACTTAATTTTAGGACTTTCATGAGCTGTACAGCATGAAAGCAAGTTTCTTTGCTCAATATGCGGACTTGTCGCTGCATACTGCCAAGAGATTGATTAAGGAGGTCTGTTTCTTGTACGATTGCATAAAAAACAGCTAATAATAGTTTAATGTCTAAGTGAAAATACGGGTATTTTTTTAAGTTTACCTCATTAAGTAATTTATTTAGCAAGCGAATTCCTTCATCTAGCTTGCCTGCATAATACGCAGATATGGCACGATAGCCTATATAGGTTATGTATTGGGGTATATTTTGAACATCAGGCTCGAAATCATGGAAAAGCCCTAGGTTTTCCTCATGCAAACCTTCCATAGTACCTATACGAAAATGTCTGTTTAGTTTACTAAAAAGAAATTGCGCTCCGTATGTATAGCCGTTGTAGGAAGACAACAAACTGCTGATAGAGTCGTCAACTTCTTCGAAAAACTTTTCAGCTTTGCGATAGAGTTTGTAATGGTCATAATATTCATACCGCAAAAACTCTAAGACTATATGTAGGTGGAAGTAAATTGGGTCAGCCTTGAAGCGTATGAATATTTTTTCCATGTTGGCAAAAATATCCTCTATGGGTTCTATGTTTTGGTCTGTTAGCTCCTC
>JAYTNK010000168.1:0-6937 GCA_043748375.1 Cytophagales bacterium | reverse complement strand
TGTAGAACAAAATTAAGCCCAATTTTCCGAACACGCAACAACGGCAAAAAGTTCTATAGATATACTCCAATGAACTGGGTTGTACACACTTCAACGAACAGGTAACTATTTTCTATAAATACACTATCAGCAGGGACATTTAACCGAATAGTATGTTCGCCTCGGCCACTAAAAACAAGATTTTCTGAAAGATTGGCAATTCGTTTGCGTTTCTCTTGATTTGTAGTATTTTCGCACATGGGAAATAAGGAAAGGAGCTTTTTTGAGTTCGTATGCAAAAATACACTCTTTTTCTTTATTTCCCAGTTTTTAACCCAATACCACAAAATCCAATAGTAAACTTCTTGCGAAAGTGTGTTTTAGAAGCCTCACACTCTACCTCTCTCCATTTTGAGAGAGGGAAAAGGTACTTTCGCAGGAAGTCTAATATCAAACGTTTTGAGTTAGGATTAAAATGCGCCATTCATTTTTAGAACATCTGAAAAGGCGGAATAAAATAAATTACTTTAATATGTTTAACTTAAATCTATATATTTCTGAAATGAATAATTTAGTTGATAATTCTATTGATGAATTATTAAGGAAAAATGCCAATTTTCAGTTTTACACAATTTATATTTGGACAGAGCCAGATGCTTGTGAAAGCGGAATTTATATTGATGATTTCTTAAATTGTCAAAAAGAAGTTGAACGCCTAAACAAAGTCACTAAAAAAAGACACATCAAACTTGTCGATACCATTGGACATAATGGAGCTAGGCCTTTAAAGTTGCGTAACAGAAATTACAATGGTAATTACTTTTTTTACGCTAATTTTATTGATAATTTGTCTTTTCCTAAAGATTGGGAATACTTATCACCAGCAATTAAAACTATTGGATTGTATACCTTTGAAAAAGTAAAACAATACAATCATCATGCAAACTTAGAAGTAATTGCAAATGGTAAAAACGATTGGCATGAGTTTGCATGGACTTTAGAAACGTAGCTATTCAGTTCGCCCCCACTGGCCTAATTAACTACAAGCCTGTGGCTTACCTGTTGCGATAGCAATAGAACTACCGTACTAAACCCAACACAAAAGACAACGTGTTGGCAGGCAAGTTGTATAAAAAAGAACCTGCTCCGTTTTGCCTTTTCAGGTGTGCTAAAAACGCTCGTGCGTCTAAATATCCACACACCTTTTCATTTCAGCGTTTTCCGACACCTGGAAAAGACGCGCTTGGTTCGTTCTTTTCAGGTGTCTAAAAATGAATGATTGATGTTTTGAGGCGAGATTGAAATTTGTCATTCATTTTTACGAGAATTGGAATTCTATCAATAGAAAAGAGTTTGTTGATATGATTAAGGATTTAACAAATAAGCAAATTAACCATAGCTATTCAATGACATGATAAATATCAAATTTAAAGATGGTTCTAATGAAAAAGGAGAATTAGTTTATATCAATGTAGAGAAAGACATAGGTGTAGGGATTTTGTTAGATGATTGTTTTTTTTTATTCTACAAGTGGGATAATTATTACAAAGTAGATAAAAGCAAAGAATTACTAATCTCTCAATTAGCGTTATTAGAATTAGATGTTATTGATATGAAAAATCATATTGAAGCCAAATCTTATGATTTTTATAATATTATCCCAGTAGAGGAAATACTAATGACTGCCTTCCATGATAAAGATGGCAACGGCTTCTCATTGTATTGGAAAGAGTTAGCTTTAAATTGGATTGAAAGCTTAAAGTTTAGGACACTCCCTATTATCAATTTACTGGAAGAAAAATCTAGAAAAAGTTATAAAGCATTACCTGTTTCTTTGAAAGTAAGAATGAGAAAAATTAAAGATGGGCTCACTATTCCATTTCAGCGTTTTTTGACACCTGAAAAAGACGCACTTGGTTAGTTCTTTTCATGTATCGAAAAATGAATGATTTACGTTTTGAGTTAGGATTAAAATGCGCCATTCATTTTTAGCATATCTGAAAAAGCGAAAAACATGGCTTATAAATGTTTTGCCATCGTCCATCAAAAATCTTAAATCGTCAATTCTCCCATGGATAATCTACGTTTGAAGGCAGAGGCACTTATCCTCAAGGCTTTTGATAATTTAAGTCAGGCAGAACAAAAAAGTTTGCGCCCACCTTTTACAGTCAATAGCGTAGGCAAGCGGCGCATCAACAAAAACCGTATGCCGCATTTTATGCAAAGTATGTTTCCGCACTTGCCTACCGCGCTCCAATTCGAGGTATTGGTAGGCGAGGTGCAGGCAAGTATCCAAGCGCACGCACAACGGCTTACGAACTATGGCAAAGAGGTTCTACATGTTTCTGTTTTGGAAGCACTTTACAAAAAATATGAGGACGGGTTGCGCCAAGTAGATGCTTTTCCTTCGATTTGGTTTGGCGATCAGGTAGGCAAGGCAGATAGACAAGAAGTTGTGCAGTTGATTTGTTATGTGAGTATCCAGAAAATGTATCAAAGCCTTGCCTACCTCAAGCAAGATTTGCAAGCTATAGAGAAGGAGTCTGTAGTCAAACTCAAAAATATGCGCTATACGCTTACCCTATTCGGGGTTTCAGTGCGCTTCAACGGCTTGGTGCATCAACCTATTTCGGACTATGCGCCAGATAAGTTCGTGCATATCTACAACTTGCCTACCTTCGCAGGCAAGTATGCTACAGAAGTGCAAAAATACCTATTCGAAAACCAGTTAAACCTACAGTATCAGGCACAAGCAAACGAAACCAACACGGCCGTTTTTGCCCATAATCTCGAAACTGCCCTCACGCATTACAAAACTACCAAAACCTTTAACAAAATCATGCGGTTTGAAGCCGAATTGCAAGGCGGCGCAGGCGTATTAAACATAGGCATTTATCCTTGGAAGTTTAAAGCCATCAAAATAAGCAAACACAGTCCCATACTTGCTTTTAGTATTTTTCTTCTCAATGCCTTTAACGCATCAAGAGGCTTATCGTATATCTTAGATTTTTTCTTTGTCGCTATAGGGGTAGGTATTTTAGGTGTGATGGCGTTTGGGGGATATAAAAAACGGCTATGGCGGGCAAAAATAGATACCAAAACGGACATGGAAACCGCCTATTTGGCGCAATATACCGCACAAGAGGAGGCTATTTGTGCAGATACTACTTATAACGCAGTTTTGGAAAAACTATATAAGGATTTGAATACAGAAATTGCATTTAAGGATTGGGGGGGCAAAGTCAAAAAATACGGTAACCCTATTGATATCCTCAAATTATACAAAAATAAACTCCGCGAAACGGAATATATGGACTTGGTATATTTACGCAATTTTGATTTAGACGTACAAAAACCGCTGTGTTTAGCCGTCATGCAGTACCTTTTGAAGCGCAAAATACAGAAATCCTTGCACCATTTTATGGAGGTCGTCCAGCTTTTGATTACGCATGACCTAGAAGCCACCATTTATTTGCGTTTCTTTTCGCTTAGTACGACTACTAACGGCTTTTATGGTGGTGGTTTTTGGACATATTCAAAAGTAGCCAATTATCAAATGCTGTCAGCCGAAATGCAGGCTTTACGGACACAGACACTTGCCTGCCCCCCTTTGTATGGCGATAATCACGAAACATTCTCGAACTGGATAAGCATGCAAGAACAATCCATTGAGGAAACCTATTTGGCAATTGATATGGCTCAAATGAAGCATCACATAGCTCTTTATCACGCTTCCAAAGGCGAAAAAACACCCTTCATCATGGAAATGGAGGAGATGGTAATTTATTTTTAGGGTATATTTGTGCCGTTGTGGGCGTTTCGGAAAATTGGGTGTAATTTTGTTCTATAGCTACCCCACTGTTCCAAGTTGTAACTATCCAGCCTGTATTTAGGCTTGATTATCAATAAGTTATAAATTAAGTGTCGCAATTCTCACAGTAAAAATCCCACTGTTCCAAGTTTGTTTTGCTAAAAAATAAAACGAAACTGTTTCAAGTTTAGCGAAGCGTAACTTGGAACTTTCTTTGTGGCAAGTTTTCAACTTGCGTTTTGCGCAAGCAAAATAATGCCGAGCTAAAACCGACACAGAAGGTAATAGACTTCTTGCGAAAGTGTTTTTTAGAAGCCTCACCATTTTGAGAGAGGGAAAAGGTACTTTCGCAGGAAGTCTAATAAAACGTGGTTTTGTATTGGGCTTTAGTGTGGTTCAAAAGAGGTTGTAATTTTGTAGCAGTTTTAGTGCGGTAGTTGTTTTGCTTGCGCAAAACGCAAGGTACAACCTTGCAAAAAAGGTAATTCCAAGTTCGCTTTGCTAAACTTGAAACAGTAGTATTTTATTTTTGAACAAAATAAACTTGAAACAGTAGTGGGCTATTTTTGCTGTATAACAGCCTTCAGGTACTTTTTTGTAAACAACCTGAAGTCCATTTCTACAGGAAACGATTTATATAATGAATAGTTTGTGTGCATCGGTAAGGCAAGATAGCGGAATACCAACTTTCTTTATTAGAGTGTTAAGTTTGTGCTATTTTTGCTGTATAACAGCCTTCAGGTGCTTTTTTATAAACAACCTGAAGTCCATTTCTACAGGAAACGCTTTATATAATGAATAGTTTGTGTGCATCGGTAAGGCAAGATAGCGAAATACCAGCTTTCTTTATTAGAGTGTTAAGATAGAGAGCCGAAAAACGATTTCTTCATGAGGTTGGCATTTGAAGATTCCAATAAGGTCTTGGTTCACAAGTGAGATAGATTTTATGTATATGTATTTCTCGCCAGTATTTAAGGGGTGTGCACTTATTTTCATCTTCTCATTATTTTTCGGCAAAGATACAACCTCAAAATGCCTTTGTCAATACCTAATTTTAGGTATTTTTAACGTTTGCAACTATATTTGCGTATGAAACCTGTTTTTTCGCATACTGTCCACGTACTGGGCAATACTTTGCACTATATCCAAAACGACACAGCAGGCAAGCCTGTCGTTTTCTTGCATGGCAATTCCTTGTCATCAAGCAGTTTTTACAAACAGTTTGAGGCAGATTGGGCAGATGATTATCGCCTTATCGCCCTTGACCTCGTGGGGCATGGCAAGTCCTCGCTTGCCCAAAACCCCGAAGAAGTCTATACCTACGCTTATTTTGTGCAGTTGGTAACCCACTTTTTGGAGGCGTTGCAATTGCAAGATTATGTATTGGTAGGACATTCTATGGGTGGGCATATCATCATGGAGGGTTTACCCGTTTGGCATGGTATGTGTAGCTTCGTGCTTTTCGGTGCGCCTCCTGCCAAACAACCTCTGAATATTGGAGAGGCTTTTCAACCCAATGAAAATTTGGGGCTGTTGTTCAAGCCTGACTTGAGTGAAGCTGAAAAAGAATTGATTATAGACCTATATCTTTCTACGCCTGTAGCGGATAGGGCAGAAATTTTGCAACAGTTTTCCAGTACAGATGAGGCTTTTCGCCCACATTTGGGCAAAAACCTTGCTTTGCAAGACGAAGCAGCTCTGATGCAACAAAATAGCTTGCCTGTAGCTATTTTGGAGGGGGTAAGCGAAAAATTGGTGACAAAGGGGTATATAGATAGTTTGGGCTTGCCTGCCCTTTGGCGCGGACAAGTGCAGTACATACCCGAAGCAGGACATAGTCCACAATGGGAAAACCCGCAAGCCTTCAACGCAGTGTTAGGTGCTTTTTTGCAAGGCGTTTTGTAGCCTGTCAAAAACAATAAAGCCCCGCACTTATGGGGCTTTTTTACATTTTTCCCGCTGAAATAGGAAGCGAAATGGTTATATCCAAGCATTGTTTTTGGCAAAAGTTATCAACTCAGCAGTATTGCTCATTTTTGATTTTTGGAGCATATTCTTGCGGTGCGTGTCCACTGTAAAAGGGCTATTACAAAGTGCATGCGCAATTTGTTTGCTCGTATAGCCTTGTGTAAGTAAGGCAAGGATTTGAATTTCTTTTTCGGAAAAGAGTGCGTTTTGTGTTTGTAAGATTTCTTTGCGCATCTGTTCTTTGATTTCCTCAAAGCCTTCCATGTGTTCTGCTCCTAAGTACATACTAAACTCTACTTGTGTACTTTTTTTGATAGCCGTTATGTTGGTACACATAGCCAAATTATGCGTCATAATGCCTTGAGCATCTCTTTTGTAAAGACCCGTTTGCCTCAAAACCCTGATATAGTCCCCATTTTTTTTGCGTTGTCTGAAGTCTATTTGCGCTGTACAATCATTACGCTGTTGTAAATGCTGTCGCGCAAAATTTACCAACAAAACTGTAGATTTGATGACCATAGGGCGATCATCAGGGTGTATGATGTCAAATAAAAGTGCTATATTAAATTCCGCAGGTTCATAGCCCAAGATGTTGGTCATATTATCGCTCACAAACATAATTTCAGGCGTTAGTAAGTCCGCCAAATAAAAGTATTCTGTACCAAAAGCAATAACATTTTGGTACTTTTGCACATCTTGCTCTAATGTAGTAGGTATAATATCTACATTTGAAAGAGGCTTATTGCTATGCAAATACTGCATAAGTTGCGGAAAGTTGTCAGGTATTTTATTTTGACTCAGCATATTTTCACATTTTTCAGTCAAATATACAAACATTTTTCAGTTTACACAAATAATTCTCAAAAAAGCCCCACTTATACAAAGCTTTTTTCGTATATGAACAAATTTTATGTTTTCAACAATCTCTTTTTGAAAATCTCTTTGAACGGTTATGATTTGCAGCAATTCTCCCCCAGTTTGTGGAAGTATGTTTATAGAGCTAAAATGATATGTTCGTTGAAGGCTTCAACGCATGGCATTGCGGTCTGCGACCTCCCGCCGAAGGCGAACCAGCCACGCTAAAACGGCTATAAAAGTGTGATAGATAGCTTTCCTTTTTGGTTGGTATAATAATCTTTGGCACTTGAATAGTTATAGTATGGCGGTTCATCGACTATG